>MVZJ01000005.1 GCA_002069095.1 Bacteroidetes bacterium ADurb.BinA174
CTCGGAAGAGCAAATTTCGTGGGCAAAAGGCGACTATAATTCACCGGCGGGTACGATTCGCTCGCATTGGAAACGCGAAAATGGAAAAACAACACTTTCCGTTACTGTTCCGCCCAATTGCGAAGCAACCGTTTATTTTCCCGATGAGTCGGGTCGAAAAATTAAGGAAAGTTCCGGATTTGCCAAAGAAATTGGTAAAAAAGATGGCTATGTTTTGTTTGAAATCCCATCGGGAAAATATATCTTTGAAAATTAAACTCAACAGTTACTTAAACAAATAAATATTATCTAATGAAAACATTCAAAATTCTTCTACTTTGCTTAATTTCTTTCACAGGATTAAGCGCACAGCAATTATCAGTGAATAGCTTAACGGTTGAACACAAAGTTAATCCTATCGGAATGGATGCGGCTCAACCCAGACTCTCATGGAAAATTTCAGCATCAGGCAACAATGTTATGCAAACTGCCTATCAAATTCGTGTGGCTACGAATGCGTCTTTTGCTTCATCGAGTATCGTTTGGAATTCCGGTAAAGTTGCATCGGACGAATCCATTTTACAGAAATACGCAGGGAATGAACTTAAGTCAGGACAGCGTTACTATTGGCAAGTGAAGGTTTGGGATAATAAAGGTCGTGCTTCCAAATGGAGTCAAACAGCATTCTGGGAAACGGGACTTTTATCTCCATCGGATTGGAAAGCGCAATGGATTGAGTTTGCTGAAGCTACGGATCGATACATACCCGCTCCTTTCTTCCGCAAAGAGTTCGATGTAACCAAGAAAGTATCCAAGGCGGTAATTTACGCTACAGCGCATGGACTTTACGAGCTGCATCTGAATGGAGAAAAAGTGGGTGACCAGGTATTTACACCCGGTTGGACAACATACGGGCATCGGTTACAGTACCAGGTTTACGATGTTACCAAACAACTTCAAAAAGGACAAAACGCTATTGGAGCAATTTTAGGTGATGGCTGGTATCGTGGTTCATTGGCTTGGGGCGATAACTGGGGCATTTATGGAAAAAAACTCGGACTGTTTGCGCAAATGCGCATCGATTACTCCGATGGAACTTCTTCTCTTATTGTTACTGATGATAGTTGGAAAGCAACTAATTCAGGACCTATTGTTAAAAATGGAATTTATTACGGAGAAGAATACGACGCTACAAAAAACCTCGAAGGGTGGAGTAGGGCAGGTTACAACGATAATGCATGGAAAAAAGTTAGCATTGGTAATTATGATTTCAAATTGGTGTCATCGGAAGGTGCCGAAATCAGAAAAATTGAAGAAATAAAACCGATAAAAATTTTCAAATCGCCCAGCGGTAAGCTTTTAGTGGACATGGGGCAAAACATGGTTGGTTGGATTCGCCTTAAAGTCAATGGTCCGAAAGGAACCAAAGTAACCATTCGTCATGCCGAAGTGCTGGACAAAGAGGGTGAGTTTTATACCGAAAATCTTCGTGCTGCCGAGTGTGTACTCAAATACACATTAGCAGGAACAGGCGAAGAAGTTTATGAACCTCGTTTTACGTTTATGGGCTTCCGCTTCATCGAGGTTGACGGCTTCCCGGGAACACTCACTGCCGATAACATTACAGGAGTGGTAGTGCATTCTGATATGCAACCTACAAGCAAATACGAGTCTTCGGATTCATTGATTAATCAATTGCAGCACAATATTGTTTGGGGACAAAAAGGCAATTTCCTCGATGTTCCTACCGATTGTCCGCAACGCGATGAGCGACTTGGCTGGACGGGCGATGCTCAAGCATTTTTCCGCACCGCTGCGTTTAATTACAATGTGGCTGCTTTCTTCACGAAATGGATGAAAGACTTGGCGCTTGACCAACGCAAAGGGGGTGAAGTTCCGGTTGTTATTCCTGATGTGCTAAATCCGCAAGGCTCGGAAACTGCCGGTTGTTCTGCCGGTTGGGGAGATGTTGCAACCATTATCCCGTGGGAATTGTATTTGGTTTATGGAGATAAACAGCTTCTCGAAACGCAATATCCGAGTATG
This sequence comes from Bacteroidetes bacterium ADurb.BinA174, assembly GCA_002069095.1. Taxonomy (GTDB): domain Bacteria; phylum Bacteroidota; class Bacteroidia; order Bacteroidales; family Dysgonomonadaceae; genus Petrimonas. Next base: position 2,026 of record MVZJ01000005.1, read on the forward strand.
AAAGCCTGGGTTGAATATATTCGCAAAAAATCGGGCGACAGTATGATATGGAAAGGCGGAAGCGTCTACGGCGACTGGCTCTTTTTCCATCCGTTAGTTAATAATCATACATCTCCTGACGGACATACTGAACACGATTTTATTGCAACAGCATTTTATGCTTATTCAACCAGAATTTTGGCCAATGCTGCTCGCGTATTAGGTAAAACGGATGATGCAAAGACTTACGATGAACTTTTCAATAAAATCAAAAAAGTATTTATTCACGAATATGTAACTTCGGCCGGAAGAGTGGGAACCAATTCCCAAACCTCTTACGTGCTTTCGCTTATGTTTAATCTGTTGCCCGATGACTTGAGAGCAAAATCGGCACAATTTCTCGTAAACGATATTCGCAGCCGAAACACACACCTTTCCACCGGATTTCTTGGAACACCGTATCTGTGTCATGTTCTTTCAGATAATGGGTTTGTAGATGTTGCATACGATTTATTGCTGCAAAAAACATTCCCTTCGTGGCTTTATCCCGTTACCCAGGGTGCTACAACTATTTGGGAGCGATGGGACGGACAACGTCCCGATGGCACTTTCCAGGACAAAGGCATGAATTCATTTAACCACTATGCTTATGGCGCCATCGGCGACTGGATGTATCGTGTTTCCGCAGGATTAGATACCAAATCAGCGGGATACCGTCATTTGTTGCTGAAACCGCATCCCAGCAAAAAACTTGAGTTTTCCAAAGCTACTTTCGAAAGTGCTTATGGTACGGTTACTTCGGGTTGGGAAAGAAAAGATGGTAAGATATTGGTAAATCTTGTGGTGCCGCCTAATGCAAAAGCAACGGTAATACTTCAAACCGATAATCCATCAAATGTAACAGAAGCGGGACAAGCTATCTCGGCAAACAAAAACATTACGGATATTCAAAGTGAAAATGGAAAAATGCAGTTCGAAATTGGTTCGGGAAGCTATATGTTTGAATATGTGGAATAGTAAACCTATTAATTCAGTTGACGGAGCGACTTATTGTCGCTCCGTCGTTATTTTATTATATGTCTATCCGCAAAACATCCTAATCAATTCTCGTCAAAAAGAACGAACAAGTTCGAGCGACCATATCCCTTTTTGGGCGTGGATAAATGGTTAGAGATTCAATCGATTTTAGCCGAAATTTAAATAATCTTGGGCTAAAGCCCGCTTTTAACGACGTTTTACCCCCACGAGTTAAAACTCGTGGTAATTGATAAATGTTTTTAGGACACATTGCGGATAATCATATTTTATTATGATTGAAATAGAAATAAACTGACTTTTACACAGACCGTAATCGCTTTTATTTAAATATTTTCTTACTTTTGTAATTTGAATATCGAATCAATCACAGTTCATTAATCAGAAAGAAGTGCAGAACAGGTTATAAGCCTTATCCGATAAAAGTAAGAATGAAAAGTTTACCCGTTGAAATTAGAATAATAACCTTTTTATTTTTAACAATTTGTTCAAATTCACTTTCCGCTCAGGAAAATGTGATGAAATCCGCCAATCAAGCTACTCTTTTGGGCGTGGGTAAAGCTTTTCTTACCGACACCTACCTTTCTCCGTTAGAATATAGCGGACTAACGATATCGTTGCTGCACGATCATATCAACCCCACCAAACATTTCAACGAGAAACTCCTTTTGCAGCAGCAATTTCAAATACAGTTGGCGTTTACCAAAAATCCGTCTGCATCCGCATCGGAGTATTTTGGCGAAGTTTCCTACAACGTAAATGGACTCTATCCTTTTTTCAAAAACGAAAAGTTTCGTCTGTTCGGCGGTGGCGGATTAAATGCTTCATTAGGTGGAATTTACAACGTGCGGAACACCAACAACCCGGGTTCGTTGAAAACTTCCGTGAATCTCGATTTATCGGCAATGGCAATTTACAACTGGCGTAGGTTTACTTTTCGCTGGCAAGTGAACACGCCGTTTTTGGGAATGTTTTTCTCTCCCGAATACGGACAATCCTATTACGAAATTTTCTCGCTGGGAAACGGAAAAGGAACTATTCGTTTTGCTTCGTTCCAGAATCAGCTGGCACTGCGAAACTATTTCACCGTTGACATTCCCATCAATAATTTCACCATCCGCACCGGATATCTGGGTGATTATTGCAGAACCAACGTAAACGATATCATCACAAAAATAGTTTCACATCAATTTGTGGTGGGTTTAGCGGTTGAGTCGCTCAATTTTGGCGGAGCTAAAGCAAAAAACAACAAACAATTCAAAAGCAGTTATTATTAAAATATAGAGACACAATGCTTTGCGTCTCCGATGAAACAATAAAATGAAATACAATTTCGACGAAATAATCAACCGTTCAACCTCGCATTGCGTGAAAATAGAAAAGCTGAAAGCTGTTTTCGGACGCGATGACCTTATGCCCCTTTGGGTGGCCGATATGGATTTCTTATCGCCCCCGCCCATTACCGAAGCGTTGCTGGAGAGAACTAAACATGGTATTTTTGGGTACACCGTTCCTAACGACGGATATTACGAATCCATCATCAACTGGCTGAAAAACAGACACGGTTACGAAATAAAACAAGACGAAATAACGTTTATACCCGGAGTGGTAAAAGGTTTTGCCTTCGCGATTGATGTTTTCACGAGAGAAAACGACAAAATCATCATCCAACCGCCCGTTTATTTCCCGTTTCGAACAGTCACTCAATCACTTAATCGACAAGTGATCAATAATCCGCTCATTTTGGAAAATGGGCGTTATAGAATCAATTTCGACGGATTACGGAAAATCATTGCGGAAAACGATTGTAAAATGCTAATTTTTTGTAGTCCGCACAATCCCGGCGGCAGAGTCTGGGACAAAGACGAGTTAAAAGAATTGGCCGAAATCTGTTACGACAACAACATACTGGTGGTTTCCGACGAAATTCACGCCGATCTGGTTCTTCCCGACATCAAGCATCACCCTTTTGCCACTGTTTCGGAAAAAGCGCGGGAAAACAGCATCACGCTTATGGCTCCGAGCAAAACGTTTAACATTGCCGGAATTGTAAGTTCTTTTGCAGTAATTCATAATAAAGAGTTGCAGAACCGATATCTCAGTTTTCTTACTCCTCGCGAACTCGACCGAGGGACCATTTTCGCGTTCACCGCTACTGAAGCAGCTTATAGGCATGGTGAAGAATGGCTTGATGAAGCGCTTGCTTATATTCAGAAAAATATAGATTTTGTGGATAACTTTCTGAAAAAGAATATTCCACAGATAAAAGTGGTGCAACCCGAAGCCTCTTTTCTTATTTGGCTCGATTGCCGCGGACTTGGATTGCCGCAACGCGAACTTGTCGATCTTTTCGTAAACAAAGCAAAGCTTGCGCTTAACGATGGATCTGTTTTCGGCAAAGAAGGCGAAGGTTTTATGCGATTGAACGTGGGAACACCGCTCTCGAACATCGAAAAAGCGCTTAATAATCTGGAAAAAGCAATAAACGAATAAAACTATTTCCTAAAAATATTGTTGAATTTTACACAAAACAAAATCATATAAAAAAACAAAATCAATGAAAATTTCAGACAACAAATACGTAATTCTAACATACGACCTCAACGTAGGCGAAGGCGATGAACGCGAACTTATGGAACAAGCCACACCAGATAAACCACTCGAATTTATTTTCGGGACAAACCAAATGCTGAAAGCATTCGAAGACAACATTTACGGACTTTCGGAAGGCGATAAATTCAAGTTTACCCTGAATCCCGAAGAAGCTTACGGCGACTTTGACGAATCGAGGATTATTGAGCTTCCGAAGAACATCTTTGAAATTGACGGAAAAATAGACACCGAAATGCTTTTCGAAGGCAACACCCTTCCCATGATGGATTCCGATGGAAACCGATTGATGGGCTCTGTCGTTTCCATAACAGACAATGTGGTAACCATGGATTTTAATCATCCATTAGCAGGCGAAACCATGCATTTCGAAGGAACCGTACAAGGTGTTCGCGATGCTTCACCCGAAGAAATTGCTGCCCTGTTTTCCAATAGCGGCAGGTGCAGCAGCGGAGATTGCGGCGGTTGCAGTTGCGGCTGCTAATACAGATATTTTTATTGTAAACGTATGTGCTACGTCAACTGTTAATTTTTAATTTTCTCATGAATACTTTCGGGAATATTTTCAGGCTTACATCGTTTGGAGAATCGCACGGCGAAGCCGTCGGCGGGATTATCGACGGATGTCCTCCGGGGATTGAAATAGATATGGAGTTTATCCAAAGCGAACTCAACAGACGCCGTCCGGGACAATCGCGCATAACCACACCTCGTGTGGAAGGCGATAAAGTTATTTTCCTATCGGGCATTTTCGAAGGAAAAACCACCGGCATGCCCATTGGATTCATGATTAAAAACGAAAATCAACGTTCGTCAGACTACGATCACCTGAAAGACGTGTATCGCCCTTCACACGCCGATTACACGTATCAGCAAAAATACGGCATCCGCGATTATCGCGGTAGCGGTCGTTCATCGGCTCGCGAAACCATAGCCCGTGTTGTGGCAGGAGCAGTAGCCAAATTGTATCTGAAACAGATTGGCGTGTCGGTTTCTGCATACACATCTCAGATAGGCGATATAAAACTGGAAAACGATTACAAAAAATACGACCTCTCCAAAACCGAAGAGACGCCGGTTCGCTGTCCCGATGCCGAAAAAGCAGAGCAAATGATAGAACTCATTAAACAAGTACAATACAAGGGCGACACCATCGGCGGCGTGGTTACTTGCGTGATTCAGGGAACGCCCGTGGGCCTCGGCGAACCGGTTTTTGGGAAACTGCACGCGGCATTGGGAGCCGCCATGCTCGGCATAAACGCCGTGAAAGGGTTTGAATATGGACACGGCTTCGACGTGAGTAAACGGGGTTCGGAATTGAATGATTCTTTTTCCAACGATAACGGAAAAATCAGCACACGTACAAATCATTCGGGCGGTATCCAGGCAGGTATTTCCAACGGACAGGACATCTATTTTCGCGTGGCTTTCAAACCCGTTTCCACCATCTTAATGGACCAACAAACTGTTGATGTCAAGGGAAAAAACATCACCATAAAAGCCCAGGGGAGACACGATGCCTGCGTTCTTCCCCGTGCCGTTCCCATTGTAGAAGCCATGGCTGCAATGGTTATTCTGGATTATTATCTACTATCGAAAACTAACGGGTGACGATGCCTATGGCTTCGTTTAAAAAAACTTCCGATTAAACTATTCCGCTTTGTACAGGTCTATATTGTAAATAGATAGGGAGTTGTACATTTTATATTGAAGTTATGAAAAAGATAATTTTAACATTCGCAATCGCGTTGACGTCGTTAGCGATGTCCGCTCAGGGAGATTACTCCAACTTTGTAAGGGATATCGACAGATATTCCCGCGGTTACTCCAACGACCAGGTGGTAATGCTGTATCAAAATCATTACGGAATTCCGCAATCGACGTTGATACAACTTTATAACGGTTACGGGAATAGTTGGGGGAACGTGGCGCTTGGACTGGAAATTAGTCATTTTTTAGGAATTCCCATCGGCGATGTCTATGGTTATTACATTAAAGGAAACGGTTGGGGAGTTACCGCTCAACGATACGGCATCAAACCCGGATCGGCAGAATTTCACCGCATGAAATCCATTATGAGCAACAAAAACAAGTATTGGCGCGACATTTACAGGGATTACGACCGCAGAAGAAATCCAATAATCGCTCGTCGGGGCCGAATCATCTTCGATGACGGTATGATCATCCTCGGCCCATCGAGTAAGGATATCAAAAAGGTGAACAAGCAAATTGAAAAACGAAACAAGGAAATTTACAAAGAACAGCGCAAACGGGAAAGAGAGTGGAAAAAACAGAACAGAAAAATAATCAGAGAACAGAAAAAAGCAGAAAGGCGCATTAAAAGAATTTTTGGACAGGTCTGGTAAAAATCAAACCAACTGCTTAAAAAATAATTTTCATAAAAATGGCTGAATTTCTTCAGCCATTTTTATTTTCAGTCAAACAAACTCATTTGCCCGGTAATTTCGTCCAACAGATCGGCATCATTGATGGATTCTTCTGCCTCGATTTCAATTTCCGACGGTTTTTCTTCTTCCTCTTCGGGTTCGGGGAAGCGGGTGGGCTCTAATTCCTTTACATCCTTTACTTCGTAATTGGATATGCGTTTCCCTTTGGCTTTAAAGCTTTTCACTCCGATAAATTCTTCCACTTCAATTTCAATCGGATTGCGGAAGTCGTCGCCACCACCAAATATGGCTTCCACACGAGGGAAAACCGTATCGGTTAGTAAGAACAGTTTCGAATTAGGATTTTCACCCAAGAAATTGGCAACTTTATCGGTTGCATCAAAGGTAAATCGCTTCAGATAAGCATATCCCTGATCGGCATCGAAAAGGGCTGCAGACCAGACCTTGCTATCGTCGTATTTTTCGATTCGAACGAAATTAGGTTCAAAATGATTGCTCAAATCAAAATTGCACGTGTGGAAGTCTCCGTTTTTATTGACAACCAGCACCCTGTCATCACCCGAAAATTCGCCCAAATAAAATCCTCCGCCATCGTAATTCAGGCGCAGCACATCGGGGTCGAACCACACTTTTCGTCCGCCAAGAGTAGAATGTCCTTTTTGTTTCAGTATAATTCGGTGCACATCGGCTTTAGTCAAGATATTCCCCATCGATCCCCTACCCTTGATCACAATTTCCTTGAAATCTTTCTCGAACTGTAAAATTCGCTGGCGTGGTTTCGGTTTCAGTATTACACGTACGGTTTCGGCTTCGCCGTTAGGATTTGCGCTGAAATAGACAATTCGTGAACCGGCTTTTTCTTGAGTTACATCGTAATCCCTGTCGCGCGTTACGCCCGTTACCGAAAAACGTTTTATGTAATGCGCACCCGATCTTCCGTGGCGATAAATTACGTTGTAAATGGTTCGTTTATCGTTCCTTTTATACACATTGGCGTACAAAATACCTTTTCCTACAAACATTTTATCACTCACTTTCACCACTTTATACTTGCCATCTTTGAAAAACACAATAATATCGTCGATATCGGAGCAGTTACAAACAAACTCATCTTTCTTCAATCCGGTTCCTATAAATCCTTCTTCGCGGTTGATATACAACTTTTCGTTAGCCTCAGCAACTTTCACGGCTTCAATATTTTCAAAACTGCGGATTTCGGTGAGGCGCGGGTAGTTTTTGCCGTATTTTTCTTTCAGCATCAGATACCACGAAATGGTATAATCGATCAGGTTATCCAAATTGTGGTCTATTTCTTCGATGTCGCTCTTGAATTTGGCAATATTTTCATCGGCCTTGTCAGAATTGAATTTCAAAATACGGGCCATCTTTATTTCCATCAACTTCAAAATGTCATCCGAAGTTATTTCGCGGACAAATGACGGCTTGTAAGGTTCTAACCGTTTATCGACATGCGCAACGGCAATATCCATATTTTTGGCATTTTCAAACTCCTTGTCCTTGTAGATACGTTCTTCAATAAATATTTTTTCGAGCGATGCAAAAAGCAATGCTTCTTGTTTTTCCTGTTTTTCGATTTCCAATTCCAACTGAAGCAGTTCTTTGGTGCGATCGGTAGAAATACGAAGCACATCGCTAACGGTTAAAAAGTGCGGCTTATCATTCTCAATGATACAGCAATTGGGAGAAATGTTGATTTCACAATCCGTGAAGGCATATAGTGCGTCGATGGTTCTGTCGGACGAAACGCCGGGAGCAAGTTGCACTTGGATTTCAACGTTTTCGGCTGTGATGTCGTCCACCTTCCTTACCTTTATTTTTCCCCTATCATTGGCTTTAATAATGGAGTCCACAACCGATGCAGTGGTTTTTCCGAATGGCAAACTGGTGATAACCAACGTTTTATTGTCAAGTTTCTTTATCGATGCACGCACTTTTACAGATCCGCCACGTTCACCATCGTTGTATCTCTCGACATCGATGTAACCTCCGGTTTGAAAATCGGGAAACAACTTGAATTCCTTCTCTTGCAGGTAAGAAACGGAGGCATCGCACAGTTCGTTGAAATTGTGCGGCAGGATTTTAGATGTTAATCCAACGGCAATCCCTTCCGTTCCCTGTGCAAGCAGCAACGGAAATTTTGCGGGAAGTGTTACAGGTTCTTTATTTCGTCCGTCGTACGACGATTTCCATTCGGTGGTTTTGGCATTAAATAGTACTTCGAGAGCAAATTTTGTCAGACGCGCTTCAATGTATCGGGGTGCAGCGGCTCCATCGCCGGTATGCACGTTTCCCCAGTTTCCCTGACAATCAATGAGCAAGTCTTTCTGACCGAGTTGCACCAACGCATCGCCGATGGATTGGTCGCCGTGCGGGTGAAATTGCATGGTAAACCCGATAATATTCGCCACCTTATTATACCGCCCGTCGTCCATTCGCTTCATAGCGTGTAAAATACGTCTCTGAACGGGCTTCAGCCCGTCGATAACGTGCGGAACCGCACGTTCCAGAATTACATACGAGGCATAATCCAAAAACCAGTCCTGATACATTCGGGAAAGGTTCATGGGTGAATCTTCGGCTAATCGGGTGGTAATTTTAGGATTGGAGTATTGCGAAGAACCGGAAAGGACAATATCTTCTTCATCTTCCCGATTCGTTTGCATGTCTTTATCTTCAAAATTTTCTTCGTTGCTATCTTTTAATGACATAAATTGCTGTTGGCTTTTTAACTATTGGCCATTAATTAGCTTTGTGTCGGATCGATTGGACTGGTGGTAAAAATTACACTTTCCTATCAATAACTAACGGCTTATGGCCTTTGACAATACGGTTGGGTAAATTATTTTTCAACATTACACAGGTTGAAAAAAACGCTCAAAGATACTTTTTTTTAGCGTGATTTGCAAATGAAAAATAAAGGTATTTCAATTTACCCGCAAATTGGCAAAGAAGATAAAAACGCCTTGACAAACGGTTAGCGCGAATTAAGAAGAAATTTTCTCCTATGAAATAGATTTAAGTTTTAGCATATTTTTTTCGAGACTCATTACTTCGAATTTGAGAACAACGTTTTCTTTAGGAATATGCGGAGTTGGATCGGTTCGGATATATGAAATAGTAAGGATTTTTGAATCTTCATTGTAATCCCATGAGCCTTTTTCGAAAAAATGTCCATCGTTAGCTGCCAGCGCCAAATAATCGCAAGTGTTGTCGCCGTTTAGGAAAAAAGTATTTCTGTACCAGCTTGGCGGGTATTGTTTGAAATGTGTCGGTCTGTATATCAGGATACCCGATTCGGTTTGTTCTTCGGGTGAATGTGTCCAACTTCCGATTAATAGATTTTCAGATGATAAATCATCCCGACACTCTATATTTAAAAAAGAGACAAATACTAACAGTATAACAATAGAAATTGATTTAAATACTTGTTTCATATTAATTCCCGGAATAATCCTGCTTAAAAAATATCTTATTCTTTTTCCGGATATATTAATACATTGGTGGACTCATTAAACTCAATATCAAACGGTTTATAGCCCTTTATTTTTATCGTATATGTTCCCTCACTCAGAGAATTGATCACATACTCCAAATCAAAAGGACAGATACATTTACAGCCATGTTCTTCTTCTTTTTCTACAATGAATATGGTATTTTCATCCGCATTACATTCTACGATAAGACTTTTCGGGCAGCAATTAAATATTGCATTCCGATGAATAACTTTCAACTGAGTAGCGCTAACAGCAATAAGTTGGATTTCTTCGGCTTCGGCGCTTCTGGTATTGCTTGTATTTTTACAATTACCATGTTTCACATTGTCGATGGTTATTTTACCGATATTCGAAAAATTATTTTCTCTGTTGCATCCGGTAACTAAAGACAAAAGCAATGAAAAAATCACGAATTTAATTAATAATTTGGGGTTCATAAGCAAAGACTTTTTTTGGTTGTTTTAGCAAAGTCATTAAATATAAAACGAATATTGTTTTAAGAAACCTCTCTATACAATAGATGAGAAAATCGAAAAAACGTTGCACGGAAATATGTTAAAATTTCAACTTCAATTAGTTTTCAATATAAATAATTCTCAAATTAAACGCATTTTTATTGGGTTTGCAATATAAAAGCTCATGTCGGATTATAATCCTACTTTATTCTTTTTCAGGATATATTAATACATTAGTGGATTTATTAAACTTGATATCGAACGGTTTATAGCCCTTTATTTTTATCGTGTACGTTCCCTCACTCAGAGAATTGATGACAAACTCCAAATCGTAAGGGCAGATACAATCGCAGATACCTTCTTCTTCCTTTTCTACAATGTTTATGGTATTCCCATCTGTCTCACACTCCACAATCAGACTTTTTGGACAGCAATTAAAAATGACATTCCGATGAATAACTTTCAACTGAGTAGCGCTAACAGCAATAAGTTGGATTTCTTCGGCTTCGGCGCTTCTGGTATTGCTTGTATTTTTACAATTACCATGTTTCACATTGTCGATGGTTATTTTACCGATATTCGAAAAATTATTTTCTCTGTTGCATCCGGTAACTAAAGACAAAAGCAATGAAAAAATCACGAATTTAATTAATAATTTGGGGTTCATAAGCAAAGACTTTTTTTGGTTGTTTTAGCAAAGTCATTAAATATAAAACGAATATTGTTTTAAGAAACCTCTCTATACAATAGATGAGAAAATCGAAAAAACGTTGCACGGAAATATGTTAAAATTTCAACTTCAATTAGTTTTCAATATAAATAATTCTCAAATTAAACGCATTTTTATTGGGTTTACAATGTAAAAGCTCATGTCGGATTATAATCTTACTTTATTCTTTTTCCGGATATATTATTACATTGGTGGATTTATTAAACTTGATATCGAACGGTTTATAGCCTTTTATTTTTATCGTGTAAGTCCTTTCGCGCAGAGAATTGATGACAAATTCCAAATCGTAAGGGCAGATACAATTGCAAGCAGATTCTTCTTCCCTTTCTACAATGTTTATGGTGTTTCCATCTGCTTCACACTCCACAATCAAACTTTTTGGACAGCAATTAAAGACGACATTCCGATGAACAACTTTCAACCGTGTAGCGCTAACAGCGATAAAGTGAATTTCTTCGGCTTCGGCGCTTCTGGTATTGCTTGTATTTTTACAATCACCATGTTTCACATTGTCGATGGTTATTTTACCGGTATCAGGAAATTTATTTTCCCTATCACAACTCACTGCTACAAATATAATAGCAATAATAATCGATTTAATTAATACTTTTAATCTCATAAACAAAGAATTATTTCTATTATGTTGTAAAATTACAATAAAATTATCGTTTTAAGAAGCCACTCTATTTTATTAGATGAAAAAAATGGAAAAACGTTGCACAGAAATATGTTAAATTTTCAATTTCGGTATATTTTTAACATAAAAACAAAAAAACTCAATTGCAAATTAAACTACTTCCTAAAAAAAATGTTATTAATATAACGACATTTGTAAAATGTTTGGAAGATTAAAAAACTTCATAATAACAAAAACAACTATGGAAAGAAAAAAAATTATTAAATCGGCAAATTTTTTCTTCGTGATGATCTTTACGCTGGCTTTTTTACAAGCTTGCGGAAGTGTTCCTTTCACGGGAAGAAGACAATTAAATCTGGTATCGAACGAACAGGTGGTTGCACTTAGTTTACAACAATATCAGGAATTTATACGTACAGCTCCTCTCGAAAAGAGCACACCGAACGCCGAAATGGTAAAACGGGTAGGTTCCCGCATTGCCGGCGCAGTGGAAACGTTTTATAAAAATAACGGTTACGAATCTGAACTTCAGTATTATCAATGGGAATTTAATCTGGTAAAAGACAAAAGCGTTAATGCATTTGCCATGCCGGGTGGAAAAATAGTCATTTTCGACGGCTTACTACCGGTAACACAAACGGAAGACGCATTAGCAGTAGTAGTTGGACATGAAATTGCTCACGTTATTGCCCGTCACGCTCAAGAACGCATCAGCCAGCAAATGGCTCTGCAGTACGGCGGCGCTATAGCCGGCGGGCTGTTGGGTAATTCCGTAGGTGCACAAATAGGACAACAGGTGTTCGGACTTGGCGCTCAATTGGGCGTTATGATGCCTTATGCCCGCAAACAGGAATATGAAGCCGATGAAATAGGACTTATAGTGATGGCTTTAGCCGGATATAATCCACAAACTGCTATTCCCTTTTGGATAAGAATGGCGCAAAGCAACGAAGGTGGCGCACCTCCCGAATTCTTAAGCACTCACCCCACAGACGATAAACGTATCGCACGCATTCAGCAAATTATGCCCAATATATTGCAGTACTATAAAGGTACCGGCATAAAAAATCAAACAAGTGCGCCTATTAAAACCAAAGCTCCCGTTCCGGTAAAAACAGAAGATGCAAAAACATCGAAAGATTGGACTTTTTAACGAAATAAAATCTCAAAATCATACAGGGATCGTAAATGCGATCCCTGTTTTTTATTTAAATACTAAATCGAAGCGAAATACCATACTTTTTATAAACACAGAAATTGAATTTAGAACAAAATAAACGCTAACTTTGCAAAACAGAAAAAACCAATTAACAAAAATTAATCTTGAAATATATTAAAAAAATAGTTTTAGTATGAATACAATAACAAGTAAACTCAGTGGTAAAACACGCTCTGAACACGATCTTATCGGGGATATGGAAATTCCCGTGGAATTTTATTTCGGCGTTCAAACCATGCGGGCGTTAGAGAATTTCGAAATCAGCCGTTCGAAGCTGTATCATTACCCGCAATTCATTTTAGGTCTGGCAGATGTGAAAGCGGCGGCAGCGTTGGCTAACAACGACCTTGGATTATTGGACACCAATATAACCAATGCCATTGTTGAAGCATGTACCGAAATTAAAAACGGAAAATTTCATGACCAGTTTGTAGTGGATATGGTACAAGGCGGTGCAGGCACTTCAACCAACATGAATGCCAACGAAGTGATTGCCAACCGGGCATTGGAAATTATGGGATTCGAAAAAGGCGACTACAAACATTGTCATCCTAACAACCACGTAAACCTGTCTCAATCTACCAACGATGCCTATCCAACCGCGCTGAAAATAGCCATATACCGAAGTATCGGCGAACTAATCAAAGCGTTGGAAAAACTAATCGTTGCTTTCGAAGAAAAAGGAAAAGAGTTTGCGCAAGTTATTAAAATGGGGCGTACGCAGTTGCAGGATGCCGTTCCTATGACGCTTGGACAGGAGTTCGATGCGTTTGCCGCAACATTGAAGGAAGAGGTATCCCGATTAAGCCAAAACCGCCAATTGCTTCTCGAAACCAATATGGGCGCAACGGCAATCGGTACGGGAATCAATTCCGATCCGGAATATACGGCAATTTGCACAAACCATTTGGCGAAAATATCGGGAATAAATGTCGTAGCCGCCGAAAACTTAATTGAAGCTACCAGCGATACGGGAGTTTTCATTATGAATTCATCGGTTATCAAAAGGTTGGCCGTAAAATTATCGAAAATCTGTAACGATTTGCGGTTGCTTTCATCCGGTCCAAGAACGGGACTGAACGAAATAAACCTTCCTCCCATGCAACCCGGTTCATCCATTATGCCGGGCAAAGTAAACCCGGTTATCCCCGAAGTAGTCAACCAAATCGCTTATAAAGTGGTAGGAAACGATTTAACCGTAACGATGGCATCGGAAGCAGGACAACTTCAGTTGAACGTTATGGAACCCATTATTGCCTATTCGATAATGGAAAGCATTGGTTGCAGTTATATGCATTCTTACAACATATCGACCGTCAAAGTTATTACGGTTCAGGAAAAGATTTAAATGCCTAGTGGGAATCACAGCAAATGAGGAGCGTTTGAAAAAAATGGTGCTTAACAGTATCGGGTTAGTTACCGCGCTTAATCCGTATCTGGGATACGAAAGTTCTACCAAGGTTGCTGCCGAAGCGTTGCAAACAGGAAGAGGCGTTTACGATATCGTGCTGGAACGCAAATTAATCGATAAGGAAAAGTTAGACGATATTCTGAAACCGGAAAATATGATCCAACCCAGAAAAATAAAGAAAGATTAAAATTCCGTTATTTGAGATTTTTTCAAAATGACAATTTCAAAAGGATACCAAAAAGGGCGAAGTGTTTTCACTTTCGCCCTTAATATTTTTACTATCAACTCTTTGTTCTTTATTCTACGATTGAGTTACTTCCTCAAGCGGTTTAATGATCTCACCAAAACCTCATCCGCTCCAATTCTGCGAATGGCTAAATACGTTAAAATAATGGCAATTACCGGCATAATAATACCTACACCAATCTTCTGAAACTGTAATCCGGCTTCGGGATTAATGCGAAAAACCAAAAATCCGAAATAAAGGTAGAATCCAATCATCAGGAAAATATTGAATACGGAAATTCTAATTTGCAACATCCGGGTTTTGTACAAAAATACGGTTGCAAGCGCTAAAAGGCTGCTAATTGCACCAATAGCAAAAAGCGCCCAGGTGGAACTTTCGAGATTTCCGTTCTGATACATTCCCATAGCTTCAAAAACTACCGGATTACCATTGTAAAAAAAAGAAGCCAAAGGCGTTACCGTGGCTACTAACATACATACCGACGCAAGTATTAAAAATACGGTTTGAATTCTCTGAAGCATACGTTTTGTGAATAAATTTAGATTACATTTGTGTTGGCTATCGGCTTAATTAAAACTGTTCTTTATCTCTTGCAGGATTGCGATAATAAATTTCACCCTCTTCCCAATCTTGTAATGCAATTAACGCCGGTTTAGGCAATTTCTCGTAGAAACGTGAAATTTCTATCTGTTCGTGATTTTCAAAAACTTCCTCCAAGTTATCCGTATAGGATGCAAACTCTTGTAGTTTTGTGTCTAAGTCAGTTTTCATTTCAATAGAAAGCTGATTGGCTCTTTTGCTGATTATACGAACCATTTCATAAACATTTCCAACAGGTTCGGCAAGTTTCATCACATCGCGGGTTTCGGTGTTCGAAGGTGCGTTTGTTCTTCTGTAGTCCATTTTATATTTTAATTCTAAACTTTTAAATTCTTTATTTTAATTGTATTACGATGGCAATGAATCGATTTTGCTTTGTGCCCTTTTGTAATATCTGTCGGCTTCGGCCATATATTTTCCATTTGGGAAAGTATTTTTGTAATTAAAATACTCATCCAGCACCATACGATATCGTTCGGGTTGAGTTTCCAGTGAACTTTGTTCGGCATATTCGAAACGGGCTCGTAAAATTACCATCTGATAGTCTTCGTTGTATTTCGAAAACGGATAACTTTTTATTGCTTCACGTGCAGTTATAACGGCCGACTCGTAATTATTACTCATCATAAAATTTCCCAACTTCAGATATAGTTGGGCTGATAGCAACTCTTTATAAGCCAGTTTTTCTTGCAACTCAAACATATAGTTTTTGGCCTGCTCCGATCTTTCGCTTTGCGGATATTCTTCCATGTAACGCTGAAACTCGGCTATGGCTTTGTATGTTTTGGTTTGATCGAGTTTGGGATCGGGAGAATCGAGATACATGCCGTAGGCAGCATAAAACAATGCCGGTTCGGCATATTCTCCATTAGGATATGAATTATAATAGGTAGTAAACTTCTCGGTTGCCGATAGATAATCCTTTGAATTATAATAACTTTGTCCCAATAAATATAACGATTCTTCAGCTTGTGCATATCCTTTAAAAAAAGGCACCAGTTCTTCAAGCAATGTGATGGAACGACTGTATTTACCTTCTTCGAAATACTTTTTCGCGTACGTGTATTTCATATCCCTATCGGTACTTTTCAAAATCTTGTTGTATTCGCCGCACGAAGCCAGCAACACAGCAAGCAATAAAAAATATACAGGTTTTACTCTCATTTTGTGAAAATCGATTTTAGCGTGCAAATTTACGGAAACTTTCTCAGTTTTATCTCATCGAAAGCCAATTTTATTCTATTTTAGGATTTTAAACCCAAAAAAGTCAAAATATTTTCAACGTATTTTCTGTCGTTCGATAACTTGGGAACTTTATTTTGTCCACCGGATTTCTCTCTGGATTTCATCCATTTATAAAAATCCCCGGGTTCCAATATCTTTACAATGGGTTTGGTGAGCGATAAATTATAAGAGCGTTTCGCCTCGTAATCGGAGTTGAGTTTTTTCAGATTTTCATCCAAAACAGTTGCAAAATCCTCCAAATCGGCAGGTTTGGTTGTAAACTCGATAAGCCATTCGTGCGCCCCGCTATTGTTATCGCCGAAATAAACGGGTGCAGCCGTGTATTCGGTTACTTTCGCACCGGTAACCCGGCAAGCTTCTTCCAGTGCACGATCGGCATTGTCAACAATAAGTTCCTCGCCGAAGGCATTGATAAACTGCTTGGTTCTACCCGTAATTCTGAATAAATACGGATTGATGGAACTAAATTCAATAGTGTCGCCAATTTTGTATCGCCACAAACCACCGCTGGTTGATATTACCAACGCATATTGTTTGCCCACTTCCACATCGGCCAGCGTTAAGGCTTGCGGTTTCTCCTTATCCCACTCTTCCGCCGGAAGAAATTCGTAAAAAATTTCGTTATCGAGCAAAAGTAATAAATCCTTTGATTTACTGGAATACTGAACACCGAAAAAACCTTCCGATGCATTGTACGTCTCCCAATACCGCATCTTTTCCGTAGGAATCAGTTTTTTGTATTGTTCGCGAAACGGAGTGAAACTTACTCCACCGTGAAAGAATACTTCTAAGTTTTTCCACAAGTCGGGGAGTTGTTTCCCTGTATCGGCTACAATTTTTTTCAGTAGCACCAGTATCCACGATGGAACTCCCAAAAACGCCCTGATGTCTTCTTTTACAGCATAAGCCGAAAGTTTTTGAAGTTTTTCTTCCCAATCGGATAGCAGGGCTATTTCTTCGGGTGTTCTTGCCAGTTTTACGATAAACGGCAGATTTTTCATCAAAATGGCCGAAATATCCCCGGTAAAAGCACTATTTCCAATATTGTTTATCTGCTGGCTACCGCCTAACACAAGCGTTTTACCCAGAAAAAACTCGGTATCGGGATAATTATGAGCATACAAGCCCAACATATGGTATCCGCACCGGTAATGACAATTCTCTAACGATTCCTGGGTTACGGGAATATATTTGCTTTTATCTTCGGTGGTTCCGCTCGACATGGCAAACCATTTCACGGGCGAATCCCACAACACATTTTGTTGCTTGTCGATGATGATTTTATCGAGATAATAACGTAAGTCTTCGTAAGCGGCAACAGGAACTTTCTTGCGGAAATCGGCAATGGATTTTATATTGTCAAATTGGTTTTCAGCACCAAAAAGCGTGTTTCTTCCGTGCTCAATCAGGTTAGCGAAATTTTGCGTTTGCGTCCCTATGGGGTCGTTCATAAATTTCTCGACTGACTTATAGTAAGATTTAAATACCGCTCTCGTAATTTGTTTTATCATCAATAACGCTGTTTATGATTTGGCGATACAAAGGTAAAAAGGACTTTTGATAATTGAAGGTTTCTGTTATTTAGAAAATATTAAAAAAATAAAACGAATGCAATCGGGAGGGATTTCGGATTTTACCTTTGATGCATCGGGCAGTAGTCAGTGTTTCGTACCCTGCAACTCGAAACTCACGATACTTAACCTATATTGCTTATTTTCAATAATTTGTCTTCGTTAATTATTTTTATCTTTCTCCCGTCGAGAGAAATAACGCGCTCATTAACAAAATTTGCAAGCGTTCTTATGGCGTTTGCCGTGGTCATATTAGAAAGATTGGCTAAATCTTCGCGAGACAAATAAATATCGATGGTTGCTCCGTCCTCTTCCACTCCGTAACTTTCTTTCAGAAAAATAAGTGATTCGGCAAGCCGGCCTCTGACATGTTTTTGGGTAAGATTTACTATACGGTTATCGGCTACGCCTAAATCGAAAGATAACATCTGGATGAAAAACATGGCCATATTGCCGTTCTTTCTCAACATTTCTTCGATTAAGTCCATCGAAATTAAGCAAACGGTGGAAGCTTCGAAAGAGGAAGCAGCAGTAACATAAGGTTCACGGGCAAAAAAAGCACGATATCCGAAATATTGAATGGGGCGGATCATCCTGATAATCTGATTTCTTCCTCCTACTCCGCTTTTATATATTTTTACTTTCCCTTTAAGCAGACACATCAGGTCTTTAGGTTGCTCGTCTTCGATGTAGATAGTTTCGTTTTTCTTGTAATGAACAAACCGGGCATTTTTCTTAATCAACACACGTTCTTCTTCCGAAAGAACACGCCAGATATCTTCCAATGTGGATGATAAATCGATTATTTCCTTTGCTTTTCTGCCCATTACATGTTATAAAACTATGTTATAAAACACAAAAGTAAGAAATTATTTACTGAATAATTGAATAAATAGACGAAAAAATCGACAATAGGGGGTTGAAATCCATAATTTTGACATTATTTTAAATTTGAATGTTGCAAAACCTACTTACTTTATGAAAATTAACCTTAAAGCAACTCATTCTGTTTTCAAAAATAATTAGCTTTGTATCCTGAAAATGAAAGTAAGATCGGTCATATTAATTTTGTCGATTTTTATAACTTCAAGCATTTTTAGCCAAACCCCGCTTCCGCTTGATACTGTTTTGAAAAGATCGATGAGTGCAGCAGAAAAGTACAACGGCTTGGTAGAACATTACACGGCCGATGTGTATATGCGTACTTATGTGGAAACCTTGAAAAAGAATTTCCTCTATAAGTACACGCATCTTGTGCCCCGATTTGTACTCCACGATCCAAAATCGGACGAAGCTGTAATCGAAACGCTCAGTTCTTTAAAATTCAATTATCCCAATAATTATTTGCAAGATATTAAAAACGTAACCGGAACACTGACAAGCAGAAAGGATATCGATATGATTCCTTTTTACCTGTTGAATATTAACGTGTACGGGGAAACCACCAACACCGAAAGTTTTTTTATGCCTATCCGGTTTTCAACCGCCAAATATTATACTTACGAATTGGAACAAACTCAGTTTGAAAATAACAAAACATATTATACCATTGAGTTTAACCCGATTTACAACAACCAAAAACTGCTGAAAGGGCATTTTGTAATTGAAAGCGGCACATGGCGTATTGTGCATTTCAGCGCCGAAGGCGTGGAGTCTTTTGCCAATTTCTCGTTCGATATTACCATGGGCGATACCTGGATTACCAATTATTTACCCGTGGATTTTGTGATTTACCACACGGCAACATACTTGGGAAACGTAGTGGCAAGCCGGCATTTAGCCTCGATAAATTATAACAATGTTGTTCTACGGACAAACGAAAAAAAAGAAAAGATACTGAATATCAGTGACTTTTTTAGAATGAGGTTAGACTCCGTTCCGGTGAATAACGATTCCGTTTTTTGGGCAGAGAATAGGGCTATTCCGTTGCAAGCTAAGGAAATGGAAGTTATTGAAAATTTCGAGAAAACACAACAGCAAAAATTAGCGGAAAAACGGGTTAACGATTCACTACAAAACGGAAAAAGGGTGCAGCAATTCGCGCAACGAATGGTTATGAACTCACGATACACCGTAAAATCAACAATGATCGGGTACAGCGGTTTGTTAAATCCGTTGATGCTGGGATATTCATCAATAGATGGTATGACTTACCGGCAAAAACTCTCTTTCAACTTCGACCTGAAACGAAGCCGGACATTCAAGATAAATGCGTTTGCCGGATATATGTTCAGGCGGAAAGAATTTTTTACCGATATTACCAATACATGGAACTACGAACCGTTTTATCACGGCAACGTTTCATTATCGGTGGGGATAGGAAATCCTACTTACAGTTCACTGTTTATCAATCAAATAAAGGAAAGCCTGGAAAGCAGCGGACTGAAATTCGAAGATATTACTTTGAATTATTTCAGGGATTATTACGTAAAACTTTTCAACGATTACGAACTATTCAATGGTTTTGTATCTACTATCGGAGTTGAATACCATATCCGGCAACCTAAAAGAAACGGTCAGACTTTGTTACCTCCCGTAATGGGAGATAACAATTCTATAGAAAACATTTTCGTCATAAAAAAAGCATTTGCACCCTACCTCAGGTTTAGCTGGACACCGGAACAGTATTATCGTTATGAAGGAAGACAGAAAATATACGTTCGTTCACGTTTCCCGACTTTTAAAATAGAACTTTCGAGAAGCTATCAGAATGTTTTTGGCAGTACTTCGCAATACAATCGCATAGAATTCGATATCAGCCAGAATATCCCTTTTGGATTGATGAATTCGTTTCAATATCACTTAGGTGTGGGACGGTTTGTGAACCAAAGCACCGAGTATTTCGCCGACTTCACTTTCTTTGCCAAAAACAACTTCCCCGATAACTGGCAGGACGGCATTGGCGGTACTTTCAACTTGCTAAACCGGCATCTGTACAACGCTTCCGATTCTTACGTGCAAGGGCACTTTATGCTTGAAACACCGTTCCTTATCATTCGGAACATTCCTTTAATTTCCGATTACATAAACAGGGAACGATTGTATGTAAGCCAGTTATACACACCCAACATTGTTTCTTATACCGAATTCGGATACGGTGTTGGAAACCGTTTTTTCAAGACGGCAAATGCAGCCATTTTCTGCTCGTTTCACAAAACCAAATTTAGGGAAGTCGGGGTGAAAGCATCGTTTGAGCTATAGAGAATGCCGGTGACCGATGAAGGATAATAGATAAATAAAAAAATGTCATCCAGAACGAATTTTAGAAAAGTAAAGGTTCTAACCTCACGTTGATAAAAGATTCTTCACTTCGTTCAGAATTCAAAGAATCGCCCTTAGACAATGACAAATTAATACTCACGGCGTAACTTGAAGTTACACCGTGAGTAAACTTTTTAAGAGTGTCCTCCCACCACTATTCGCATCACTTTTAAACCTATCACGAAAAAACGTACAATCTGATACAGAATGCAGGTTCGCCAGAATTTTGTCCAGCCCGTGGGAACCGTGGCAAACGATTCCAAGCTGTAAGGTATTGTATTTTTATTATTCATATCTGTGTTTTTTATTTGTTATCGAAATTATTCGGGAATCAACCACCACAGCGGTTTCGTTTTTGCTTTGTACATAAACATATAGTGCATTAACAGTTTAAACCAGTGTCCGGCAAGCCCTATTTCGCCGATGGTATAATTGATGTTCCTGCCCCATTTCGGATATTTTTCCCAATCGGGAACAATAGGAAATACTGTTAGCGATGCAGCTTTTCCCTTTTTTAAGCCAAATCCGGCTGAAATAACACAGGCAGCACCCATTTTTGCCATCGAAGCTTTGTGTTTATACTCGCGTTTACCTGTTTTGATGATGTTGGCAATGTTTTGGGCTACCACTTTCCCGATAACTCCCGAAGGCATTCCCGTGCGCGGAGCAGTAGCAGTAATTGCTGTTCCTTTTGCGCTAACCATTGGTTTGGAAATAGTGTGCGGCGGTGCAAATGCAATTCCCGTGGCGAAAATGTTGTTATACGTAGGATTTTCGTATATGGAAGGCCAATCCGATGTTTTCCACTCGTTGTAAGGTTTCACCGTATAATCGGCATCAACCTTCAGAAATCCGTTTCCGGCAAACAAAATCGATGTAATGTCTTCACCAATTTTGTTAAACGCTTTCAAACCAACTCCGGCGAAACTGGGTATCAGCATGGCAAAGTCGAATTCTTTGGTTAATTCTTCTCCCGCCAGCGTTTCGTAATGAATAATTCCCGGTTCAATCTTCTTTACACCTGCGCCTACTGTCCAACTAACACCGTATTCGGTGAACAGCGATTCGGCTAAGATTTTGGTAGGTGTGATGTAGCCGTTTCGTTTTATAAAAGCGCCACCCATGCCAAAATCGCCCAGTTCATACTCATTGGAAATCCAACTTATTTCTGCCAAATGATCTAATTTCCTGCGCTTTACCTCGAAAGCGATGTTCAGGGCAAATTCAAATGCCGCTCCCTGACAAGTTGCCAACGGATGTCCGGTTCCAACCACCAAACGCTGTTTTTCTCCTTTTTCCATTTTGGCAAAACACTTTTGCAGGTGTTCCCACGTCATGGCAGCGTGGTCATACGTACAAACGGAGTCGGTGTAAAAATCGGGGCCTAAGCCTTCGGTAGCTCCGAAATTGAGTTTCGGGCCAGTAGCATTGATCAGATAATCGTATTCCACGATTTCTTCCTGATCTTTTTTGTCTTCCATAACATATTTGATTTTCACAAATCCCTTATCGATTTCCTCATTTCCTTCGGGATGAATAGAGAGAGCCCGCGCCTGTTTAAAAATGATTCGGTTCTTTTTGTAAACCGGAACAAGTTCGAAAATAACTTGTTTAACTTTCATTAAACCGATTCCAACCCAGATATTAGAAGGAACCCACTGGTAATGCGAATTTGGGCTAACAACCACTACTTCATGCTCTTTTCCCAATTTTCGCCTTGCCGATAATGCCGCTGTGTGACCAGATATCCCGGCGCCTAAGATAAGTAATCTTGCCATAGTAAATCTTGCATTAGTTAAACATTAAAGACTAACATTTGTACAAATGTAGAAATAAAACTTTTGGTTTCACTATTTTACACCTATTATTTTTTGTGATATATATCATATTGAATTTGCACAAAAAAAGCGCAATGCGATATTGAACCGCACTGCGCACACACATGAAGTTGTTAAATGTAAAAGTAGAATTTATATAGAATCTGTAAGTATAACCGTCTTGTTTAAATCACCGTTTTCCAGAATATATTCTTCGCCGTAATCCCAATCGAAAGCTTTGCTGTTGCGGCTTTTCTTCAATTTTCGACGAACAGACGAATTTGTGGTAAAATTATCGTAATCATCCAACCGTTCATCGATTTCGATTTTCTTGCCTGTCGGAATGGCAATTTCTACAATCATTCCCTGCATGCGGAAGCCTTGTGAAATGGGAGTCGAAAAAAATTCGGGCAACAGCAACAGAGAATCTTGTTGCTGTAACGGATATGTGAACTGTTCAGTATTTCTTTTAGCAATTTTCAAATTCTTACCCGAACTGGAAGAAATAGTTCTCACGTGATACAACGAATCCTGACTTTGAACGATTTGCAGTTTAATGTTCGAGAACAACAACGAATCTTCGTTGATGGTATAATACGGGAAATTATCCAAATCTGTACCCGGTCCAAATCCACTGCTGAAAAGATAATAATCGGACGGATAATTACTCATATCCACATACAATTTATCACCATTGAAAGTAGAAAGCGCCTGTATGTTTTCAGTCGATGATTCCACGCTGAATTTTTCGGCAATCTTGAATCCGAGCATAGTGGCCGAAAAGATTCCCACAACCCACAAAATAATAGATGCAATTCCAATAGCCGGACGTGATTTCGCTTTCATCGAACGACGTATAATCCAAACTATAACTGAGATAATAGGGACAGCAAAAAGCAACGCTACCGATAACCACAACATGGTATTCTCGTAACCCTGATCGATAAATAATGATTTCAGCGGAATAAATTTAGTGCCTGCTACCAGAAAAGCGATTAACATTCCAGTCATGGCAACGGCAAAAATTCCGGCGAAAGTAAAGAATATGATTTTTAAGAAAATACCTAATACACTTAAACATCCCGAATTCCCGGAACTTGCCGTTGTATTAACATAAGCCTTCGGCGTTTGGTGTCGTGGCGGTTCGGGCGGCATGGAATCCACGATTATTTTTTCTGAATTATCGGCAATACCCGTTGCAAGATACGATTTGGTATAATTGTCGCCTCCGTCGGCTTTGCTCTTCACGTTGGCAATATTATCGCTCACCGTTTCGCGGATAGATTTAATATATTCCTCCTCGCCCATCATTTCGAGTTTTTGCTTCACCGTATTAGCTCTCGGAATAATCACCCACAAAACGACATAGATTACAATAACAGACATGTTGATGCTCCAATTGAAATCCACATCATCAAAAAACTTATTCCACGGGAAGAACGGAATGGATATCATTCCCATCAGGTTCAGGAACAACGGTGCTGCAAACAGCAAGCGCGGAATCCATGCATCTATTTTGAAATATGCCGCAATTCCACCGCAAACGCCTCCGAGGAAACGATCGTTGGGATTGCGGTAAAGCCGTTTGGCAACGTTTGTTTCAAGCGTTTCAGGCTTTAAAACTATCCACAAAATGAGATATACCCAAAACAACACGCTGAAAAGAATCACAAATGCAATGCGCATCCACACCGGATCGATTTTAAAATAATGTGCTAAACCACTACATACTCCGGCAATGATTTTATCGTTTTTGTTACGGTAAAGCGTCCTTTGTTTAGCGTTTTCGGCAGATTCGTCATTTGGTTGTTCCGTAGCGGCAACCTGCTGTAACGAAACTTTCTCGCCGTAGGCGTAATCGAAATCGTGATAATCCGCATCGAAATCTTCGGGACGTCCGATGCTGGAGATAATGGTTTGGACATCCTCGTCAGTGATACAATTGATACCCAATTTCAATCGGTTTCCAAACAATTCGGCAATGCGGTTTTCAATATCGTTCACGATTTCTTCTCCACCCTCTTCGCGTGAAAAATATTTTTTTAAACTGTCTATATATTGCTTCAAAAGCTCATAAGCAGCCTCTTCTATAGCGATAACTTGTCCTTGAAAATTGATATTAATTACTTTTTTCATTGTTTAGTGTTGTTATTGGGTTTGTTTTCTTCTTTCTTATAATTGCCTTTGATAACGGCATCAACTCCGGTAGATAGTTCTGTCCATGTCGATTCTAAAAGCTCATAAAATTTTTCACCTTTTTGCGTCAGCATAAAATATTTTCGCGGAGGCCCCGAAGTGCTTTCTACCCAGCGATAGGTTAAAATTTCAGCATTTTTTAATCTGTTGAGCAAAGGATACAATGTTCCTTCGAGGAGTTGCAAACCTGCATTTTTCATTTCGTCGATTATATCGCCCGGATATGCTTCGTTCCGCCGGATAATTGCCAAAATGCAGTACTCAAGTACTCCTTTTCTCATTTGACTTTGAGTGTTTTCTATATTCATTTCTTCAAATATGAGTGTTTAATGATGCAAAATTAAATTAAACAAAGTAATATGCAATACAAAGTACTAAATAATTTCTTGGTTTTAATTTTATTTAACTTTTATATGGTTTTGAAAAGAGGAACTTAAATGAATAATCAGTTCTTATTCTGGCTTGGAAAGCCATACCTAACCGCAGCAGACGGGTATTCGGGTGAAAATTGATACTTTCGTTATAAGTAAACGTTCTTATTTCTGAGAAAAGAACTTTGACACTTTATCTTTCAAACTTTACTTAATCCTTGTAAGACATTTTTGGTGTGTTTTATCAAAGTTCTTATTTCACGTTCTTTAAATGAATACACGTGCGGGGTTCGGAAAAAGGAGGTATATTTGCGAAACTTTTATATTTGACAAAGATTAGACACTCTCTAGAAATGACTCGCAACAAAATTATATTTCTCTTGTTTTTCTTCACCACACTCGCTGTTGCACAGCAATACACAAGCCCTGTAAATATTCCTCCGGCGTTAAGCGCCAATTTTGGTGAGTTAAGAAGCAACCATTTTCATTCGGGAATCGATTTCAAAACACAGCAAATGATAAATAAACCGATTATCGCCATTGCCGACGGATATGTTTCGCGCATCAATGTTTCGCCGGGCGGTTACGGCTTGGCAATTTACATAGACCATTTCACGGGGCATACGAGCGTTTACGGCCATTTGAACAGTTTTTCGAAACCAATTGCCGATTACGTGAAGGAAAAGCAATACGAGCAGGAAAGTTACCGAGTGGAACTTTATCCGGGAGAAGGAACGCTGCCGGTTAAAAAAGGCGAACAAATCGGGTTGAGCGGAAACACAGGCGATTCGGGCGGGCCGCATTTACATTTCGAAATACGTGATACCCGAACACAAGACCCGATAGATCCGTTACTATTTATAGGTCATACCATTACCGATACACAAAAGCCTGATATTCGTGGTGTTGCGTTCTATCCCGTTAACGGAAAAGGTGTTGTGAACGGTAGTAGCAATCCGTTGCGGTTGAACGTGGGAAAAAACAAATCGGGAGTTCCGCTGGCATTGAGCCAGCCGATAAACGCATGGGGGAAAATCGGCATTGCTGTAAAAGCATACGACCGGATGAACGGTCAATCCAACATTTACGGCGTTAAGCACGTCCGGCTATTTGTTGATGAAGAACAGGTTTTTAGCAGTTCCATCAACAGGTTTCCGTTTAGTAAAACACGGATGTTGAATTCGTTTATCGATTTTGAAGACTGGCGAAAGCAAAGTTCCTTTTTTATGAAATCGTTTGTGGAGCCGGGGAATACGCTCAATTTATACGAAGTTGTCAACAACGGATACATTGATATCAACGAAGAACGAAATTATCGTATGCGATACGAACTGGAAGACCACAACGGCAATACCCTTACCTACTCTTTTGTGGTACGCGGACAGCAACAACCCATCGCGCAAGCGATAAAATGCGACAATTTTATGCCTTGGGGAATGCACAATTCGATTGTGGATTTCGATTTTATGTTGGATATTCCGCCGGGAAACCTTTACGATAACTTTTGTTACACGCACCGGAGAATCCGCTCAACAGTTCATTATTCCGATATGCATCAGGTAAACGAGACACCGATACCGCTTCACAACAAAGCCTCCATGTGGATAAAGTTGAACGCCGACACATTGGAAAACAAACAACAATACGGTATTGTGGAAATTACGGAAACGGGGAACAACAACTGGATAGGCGGAACTTACAAACGGGGCGGCATGGAGACTGCCATTCGCGAATTAGGTAGAAGATATGCCGTTGATATCGATACCGTTCCGCCGGAAATCACTCCCGTAAACATTGAAAAATGTATAGCTTCACGCAAAATCCAAATCCGGTTGACGGATAACAAAAGCGGTATCGCTAACTTCAAAGGAACTATCGATGGAAAGTTTGTTTTGTTTTCCCACGATATGAAATCTTCTATCTACACTTATATCTTCGACGATTCACGGCTGGAAAAAGGCAAAACACAAGAGCTTGTTTTTATCGCGACCGATGGAGCGGGAAATGTTTCGGAATACAGGTACGAGTTTGATTATTAAACCAATCTATAGGCTTACACGATATGTTCAGATTTTATCTGAACGATAGAATCATCCGGAATCTATCAGCCAAAGGCTTATCATGAGCGAAACGAATATTATCACAAAAGTCCCAGCGTTTCCTCTGCCAATCTTATTTCCCGCTCGTTTCCGGTATGTTTTCCTTCCACATCCGATAGTTTCACGCATTCGTGCCACTGTTCTTTGGCGGTCATTTTGCACCGAAACAATTTCATCACGATATTCATTCCCTTAATACTGTTCCCTACATCGTTTGTCAGGTTTGTCCCTATACCGAAAGTAGCCCCAATGCGGTTTCCGCAATAGTTTTTTATGTCGATGGCTTTGTCAACGTTAAGGCTATCGGAAAAAACAATGTATTTTAGTTTGGGGTTTATGCGCAGTTCTTCGTAACGTTGAACGGCTTTATCGGTAAAAACAAATGCATCGCCGCTGTCGTGTCGGAGGCTGGTGAACAAAGCCGCATGTTTCTTACTGAAGTTGCGAAGAAAAATATCCGTCGTATAGGTATCGGTAAGCACCGTTCCCAAGTCGCCGTCGTACACGTTAATCCAGTTTTCCATCGACATATAGTTGGCCATTTTGTACCCATAAATCGAGCCGTGAAACTGTACCCATTCGTGCGGATGCGTTCCCGATACGTTCAGGTTGTGCTTGTATGCCAGATAAACGTTGCTTGTGCCGAAAAACGAATCGCCGGCATGTTTTTTAAGCAGTTCGGTAACGCGGTCTTCCACATCGAAACTAAACCGTCGGCGCATGCCGAAAAGGGAGAAAATGATGTTATTCTCCTTCAATTTAATGGCTTTCTCAATAGCCGATTTTTCCATGTATCCCGTATCAGGATACTGTCCGGTTTCCCGAAAATAAAGTTCGGACACGGTTGCCAGAATAGGTGTTTCCCAAAGCGTTACCCGATAAAGCAGCCCTGTTGCTCGGATTTTCAATTTGTTGTCTTCGAGAGAAATCTTCACTTCCGACGGATCAAATCGGAATCCTTTCAGGAAATCGATATAAATGGGCGGCAAATAGGGTAATTTCTTTCTCAAAAAATCTTCTTCGCTTTTTGTCAAGCTCAGTTTAGACATTTTTTCCAGTTCTTTCCGCACCAGTTCATCAAATCCGGCGGGATAATCGCCGTTGCTTCTGTCCACAAATTCAAATTCGCCCATTGCGCGCGGAAACAATTTACTGTAAGCGTAACTGGTGGTAAACTTATACAAATCCGTGTCGAGAATACTTCTGATAATTGACATTTTCATTAACTTTTTGGGATAATAATTATCTTTTAAAACGCTTAAAAAGGCAATCGGTTCACGATTTTGGCAAATGTATTTCATTATCCGACAAAAATAACCGATTAGTAGAAATTTTGAACATTGCCATTTTAGTTTTATCTTTGAAAAAATACAATTTCAAACAATTATGACACAAACTCCTCCTTGTATTAAATGCCAAAGTTCAGTAACCTATTTCGATGGTTCGTTATTTCACTGTACGGAATGTTTTCACGCCTGGACACAGGAAGATATGGAAGCCGCCGAGAATTCGACAAAAGTGTTTGACAGCAACGGAAACGAACTTTTCGACGGCGACGATGTAACCGTAATAAAAGACCTGAAAGTAAAAGGTTCATCCATGGTGGTAAAACGCGGAACCCGCGCCCGAGGCATTCGCCTTTCGGCAGACGACCCTACACATGTGCAAGCCAAAGTTGACGGACAAACTATATTTATTTTTACCGAATTTTTGAAAAAATAACGTAGAGACGCTATGAATCGCGTCTCTACGAAAGGAATGGATGCAGATATTGGTGGTATAACCGGATTGAAGAACCCTATATGTTAAATGCTATTTTGGCACGCATCATTCGCTGGTACAAAGGGTCTGTTTCTTTTTATGCAAGAAAAATAAATCCGAATTTCTCATAGCAAACCCGATACAACGACCGCATCATCCGTGACCGACACGAAATGAATCGAATTGCGGAATATATCGAAAACAACCCATTCAACTGGACAACCAACGAATACAATATAATTTTCTATTGTAGAGACGCTGCCCGTTCTTTTT
>MVZJ01000006.1 GCA_002069095.1 Bacteroidetes bacterium ADurb.BinA174
CGAAAACCGTGGCCTTATTATCTTTTTCAGCTTCTCTCACAGCTTGTCTTAGCAGGGTTGGAAATCCATGTCCGTAAAAAATATTGTCCCCAAGCACTAAACAAACACAGTCGTTACCGATAAATTCCTCGCCAATAATAAACGCCTGTGCCAATCCGTCGGGACTGGGTTGTTCGGCATAAGTAAAACTGACGCCATAATCTGAACCGTCACCTAATAATCTTTTAAATCCGGGAAGATCGTGTGGGGTTGAAATAATAAGAATTTCCTTAATTCCTGCAAGCATAAGAGCAGAAATGGGATAATAAACCATTGGTTTATCAAAAATGGGAATGAGTTGTTTAGAAATTCCTTTGGTGATTGGGTAAAGTCGTGTACCGGAACCTCCGGCAAGAACAATTCCTTTCATCTGTTTATTGTTTTATTATTTTTTTATATTAAAGTCAAATGCCTGCCTGTCGGCAGACAGGGAACTGATTAAAATGGATAAAGTAATTCACAAAAATAACAAAATAAAACTACAAATGTTGTAATTTTTACAAATTCTGACTTTTGCATGTTTCATTAATAAGCGGTAATTAAACATTTATTTTTATCTTTGTTGCCTTATATAGAAAAAGAATGTCAAATAATACAATTATGAAACAGATTGGTTTGTTTCTCATTTTTTTAATAACACCGCTTATTTTACCGAAAGCAGTTGCTCAGGTTCCTGACAACCTCAAACTTTTTGAAAGTATAACTGATATCGAGATGCTGATAAAGCAAAATCAGGTTCAAGCTCCACCACCACAAAAAGTTGTTCAAACTGTTATTCAACAAAAAGATTCAATTAAACACCTTACGTTTACGGTTGTCAAGGTACCTTTAGATTCTTTATATCACAGGAAATCTAATGGTACTTTAATATTACCCGATAATTTATATAATCTCGAAACGTTAAGTGGATTGACTTTTAAGGATACCATTTTTTATAATCCATTATTTTTGCCGATGATATTCACCGGAAAGATACTACCTCCTGATTTATCTTTTTATCCGCCAAAAAAAGATGATACATACTGGGGATTATTAATCCCGCAAGAGAAAACGTTTGCTCCAAATTTGCTGCGTAACGAATTTGTATATAAAACACGTCGGAATTTTTACAGAAAATATCCCGATCGTGTAAAACTTTCAATCTTTCATTTCGATTCGCTACCAACTACCAGCAATGATAAGGAAGTAATGGAAAATTTTAATCCTTTCAAAGAACTAATTTCCACGGAAACAAGCTACTCCTTGGATGCGCCTCATATTGAGGGAGTTGAGATAAAAAGAAGATATTGGGTTTATAACGGTGAACACTCCTTTCAATTATCCCAGAGCTATTTTTCCCCGAACTGGCATAAGGGTGGGACAAGTAACATTAACATTAATAATACTCATGCCTTAAGAATGAATTACCGAAAGAACAAAGTTAGGTTTAACAACACGTTCGAGTGGAGGCTTTCGGTCTTCACTGCGCCAGACGATACAGTAAGGAAATATAGAATTGGTGATGATTTGATACGTTATTATGGAGATTTTGGTATAGATGCATTTCATAAAAGATGGTCGTATTCAACGAATTTGGATGTAAGATCGCAACTTTTCAATAATTATCCAACCAACTCTAAAGAACTGCGTTCTGCATTTACTGCGCCATTGTATGTTAACGGCGGTATCGGGTTGAAATATAATTTGGATAAAAGGTCGCAAAAAATAAGAGGGCGCAGAACAAGATTCGATTTACATTTAGCTCCTATAAGTTTTAACTTCAGATATATTGGAAATGAAAACGTAAACGTTAAGCGTTACGGAATTGAAGAAGGGAAAAACTCTAAAATGGATTTGGGTTCCACAATAACAGCAAATCTTATATACGATTACAACCGATATATTACATGGAATTCAAGGCTAAAATATTTCACAAGTTACAATAAAGTGGAAGCTGAATTAGAAAATACATTAAATATGGCGTTAACCAATGCTTTCTCTACAAGATTCTTCTTGAATCTTCGTTACGACGATAGTGTTCCGCCTGATCCAAAATACAATTATTTGCAAGTAACTCAGTTGCTCAGTTTCGGATTTAATTATAAATGGTGATTAGATGCTGGAGGTAGGATGATGAATGTTATGAAATTTTGCAAATAAATCCATAAACTGATTAATCACAGTTACTTCCCTCTCTTATGGAGAGGGTTGGGAAGAGTAAAAACGAAAATCCGTTCAAAAAATCTTTAATTTTCATCCGTTTTTTACCGGATAATTGAATATCTAAAATTTCAATAAAGCCATCTTGCACGGCAACCTGCAAGGTGGTTTTATTATCTGTGATAATTTCTCCCGGTGATTGCTGATGTTTCTCGTTGTTTATTTTTGTTTCGAATATCTTGAAGTTCAATTTTTCCCCGTTTACTTCAAATTCTGTCCAGGCAGCGGGGTAAGGCGACAGCCCGCGAACAAGGTTGTGAATTTCTCGCGCAGGTTTGTTCCAGTTAATTTCACCGGTTTCTTTAAAAATTTTTGGCGCGAGTTTCAAATCATTCTCATTTTTGATAAAAAAACTTTGCGGCTGAGACTGAATATCACCGTTAATAACCGCATCGATGGTTTTCAATACTAATTGAGAACCCAGAATCATCAATTTGTCGTATATGGTTTCCGCATTATCATTGTCTTCTATGACTATTTTCTCCTGAAAAATAATTTCACCGGTATCAATTTCGTGTTTGAGAAAGAATGTAGTTACGCCTGTTTCTTTTTCGCCGTTGATTATAGCCCAGTTTATTGGCGCCGCCCCACGATATTGCGGCAGCAATGATGCATGCAAATTAAACGTGCCTTTCGGCGGCATATTCCAAACCGTTTCGGGCAACATTCTAAAGGCTACCACCACCTGAATATCGGCTTCCAATTGTTTTAATTCGGTTAAGAAAACTTCGTTTTTCAGATTCTCGGGTTGTAAAATATGCAATCCCTTCGAAAGTGCATATTCTTTTACAGCCGATGGCTGCAACTTGTAACCTCTGCCGGCAGGCTTATCGGGTGCGGTAATAACTCCCACAATATTATAGTTGTTCTCTACAAGGGCTTTTAGCGATTCCACAGCGAAATCGGGAGTGCCCATAAAAACAATACGTAAATCTTCTTTTTTCATTTGAGTCTGATTTTCTCTTTTTTGTGCAAAAATAGCGGAAAAACATCTAATTCGGTTAACTTTTCAAGATGTTTACTTGGTGCAATAACATAAAACTCTTTGAAAAAGCTCCATTTAACAAAAATGTCGATTTGCTTTTTCCCAAAAATGCAATAAATCATCTTGCGGACAGAAACGCGTTGACGAATATTTTACCACCTCGACTTTCGTAAGCTCCTTACCCTGCTTGCCGTAGGGTTTTAAATTAATGAATTTTGCAATTTTTTGATTTTCAGACACAATTTCGAGAATTAATTCTTCAAGGTCAAAGCCCAAAATATCAGCTATTTTCGAGGGAGTATCTCATAAACTGTGTAAGTGTCGAGTCAAAAATCCAATTCTATTTTCTATTTTTCTTCATTAGTGTCCACTAAATAAACGCAATTATTCTTTGAAGTAGTTGATATTTAATTTATTACAATATATTTTCGAGTCAACGGATTTGAATTCACCTTTACTGTCATAATCAGACCATTATGTATAAGGATAAACACGTTTTCTACCGTTTAGTCGAGTTGCCTGATTGTTTTAAAATCCATCGCATCGTGGATATATATCAAGGTGACAGATACATAAAGTCGTTTATAACTCACTTACGTGATTTTTTCGATAGATCAAATATCAATTATGTCAGTGAACGATTCAGCTTTACTGAACCAAGTTTATATGTTTTTTAATCGTCCACTTTTTTAGTGGACAGTAGTGATTTTTCTTACGGATCAAACTTCAAATCTATTGGCATAAATCCTATTTGGATTGAATAACGTTCGTACCACAACGGAAAGTTAACAAAATTCATATATTCTGTCATATAATGCTTTAATAACATATGAAAGGCGTTGGTTATGACACGATTCATTTCGACCTCGGTAACTTTATGTGTTTTTGCAATTTCTCTCACTTCTCCATATAAAGCATCAAACTTAGTAGCTAAGGCTGCCATTACTATCAACCAATTTAGCTAAAATTGAATGGCTGCAGAGCAATCCGCAGGCAAACCAATCTTTCTCTATGTCGGACTATAAAACAATGTATAGCAACGACTTATTATTGAAAGTATTTATTCGCAAGTTCGGGATTAACCCGAACACGAAGAAAAATAAACTAATTATCAATGAACTTAGAAACTACGCCAAAATTGCCGTGTGAAAATTAGAATTTTATAACGAACTATTGAGTTAATTTATTTTGATGAAACATCCGTATCCTAAACCACCGTGGCTTTTTTGCTCGGTTGGTATCTCTAAAAAGAGAATTCTTGATACTGTATAATTCGAAAGCAAAGATAGTAAAAAATGATTTGGGCAAGTTTTTTATTGATTTTTTATTGAGAAAAGATTTATACGTGAAAAACAAAGCCTGATAATTAAAAATTATCAGGCTTTTGCTTTCTTTTTACGTGGTGCCACCAAGAATCGAACTAGGGACACACGGATTTTCAGTCCGTTGCTCTACCAACTGAGCTATGGCACCATCGCTTTTTTAAATTGCGACTGCAAAGATAAAAGTATTTTTTACAAATAAAAAATTTTGAAACAAAAATGTAGCGAAAAAATAAGTGTCAGCCGGTTCTGAACCAACAGATAGTTTATTTAATGGGATTCCATCCTTGTGCTTTTAGTTCCATTTCCTGTCCGTCGCGGGTAACTAAGTAATATCCGTCTTCGGGTTTGGTTATGTGTCCCACAAGATGTACGCCCGATATAGCAGCCATTTTTTCGTGAAACGATAACGGAACGGTAAAAAGCAACTCATAATCTTCGCCGCCGTTTAATGCTACGGTGGTAACGTTCATGTTAAAGGTTTCGGCCATTACAGCGGTTTGATAATCGATAGGCAGCCGTTCTTCGAAAATCCGACAACCCGCGTTGCTTTGCTTGCAGATATGAATAATGTCCGACGACAACCCATCCGACACATCAATCATCGCCGTTGGAACGATTTCGTGTTCCGCCAAAAACTGAACGATATCTTTTCGAGCCTCCGGCTTGAGCTGACGCTCCAAAATGTATTCTTTCCCCGAAAAATCAGGTTGAAAATCTACTTTCCCGGCGAAAACGGATTTCTCACGTTCCAACAACTGCAATCCCATATAGGCTGCCCCCAAATCGCCCGATACAAATATCAAATCGGTATCTTTTGCACCGTTTCGGTAAACAATTTTCTCCTCATCGGCTACGCCGATACAGGTAATGGAAATGGAAAATCCGGTAAGCGATGAAGTGGTATCGCCACCCACCAAATCAACGCCGTAAATCTCGCAGGCAAGTAAAATTCCGGCATAAAACTCTTCCATATCTTCTACCGAAAATCGTTTGGAAATTCCCAGCGAAACCGTTATTTGCTGCGGCTTTCCGTTCATCGCATAAATATCGGAAAAATTCACAACCGCGGCTTTATAGCCCAAATGTTTCAACGGAGCATACGTTAAATCGAAATGAATACCTTCCAGCAATAAATCAGTAGTAACGAGTGTACGTTTACCTGAATTATCGATAACAGCAGCATCGTCTCCTACGCCTTTTTTTGTGGTTGGTTGTGTGAGTTTTATGTTTTTGGTGAGATGGTCAATTAACCCGAACTCACCGAGTGTGCTTATTTCTGTACGCATAAATCAATTTACGATTTGGGTAAAGTCGCTCCGTCTCCCTGTCTCCAAGTCTCAATTCCAGTTTCCCCAATCAATAACCACTTCAATATCGGGATGAATGCTTTTTGCTACCGGACAGGTATATGCAGTGTTTTTAAGAATGGTTTTCGTTTTATTATTGACCGATAAAATAGACTCGGGAAAATGAAATGCCAAGTCTATCCGCGAAATTCTTCTGGGGTCGGCAGCCATTGTCTTTAGCACTTCCACTTTTACACCCTTCATTTCCAACCCCATGCTTTCGCCTTTCACGCCCATAATGGTAAGCATACACGATGCCAGACTGGTTGCTAGCAAATCGGTAGGGGAGAAGCGTTCGCCTTTTCCATAATTGTCAACCGGAGCATCGGTTTCTATGACAGAACCGCTTCGGATGTGTGTACAAACCGTGTGCTGGTCGCCTTCGTAAATTATATTCGATGTCATTATTATTTTTGTGAGTTAACATGTGACAGGTAAACAAGTAAACAGGTGATAAATAGTCGATCCCGTTTACTCGTTCACTACAAACCCGTTTACAGTACGCCGTTTACTTTATTTTCTCCACAATGGCTCGCATGATTTCCGCCATCTTGGGCTGAGCGATTTTTGCAGCTTCTTGAACTTCCTCGTGCGATACTTCCACAATTTTTCCAATCACTCCCAAATCGGTAATGATAGAAAAAGCCAGCACTTTCATTTTGGCGTGGTTGGCAACAATAACTTCGGGAACGGTGGACATACCAACGGCATCGCCGCCTATAACGCGGAAAAAATGATATTCGGCCGGCGTTTCGAACGTTGGACCTGATACGCCAACATAAACTCCGTGTTGTAGCTTGATGTTTTTCTCTTTCGCAACTTCCATTGCCATAAGCCGGAGTTCTTTGTTGTATGCTTCACTCATATCGGGGAAGCGCGTCCCCAACTCGTTGTAGTTTTTTCCGTGAAGCGGATGCTCGGGGAACATATTGATGTGATCTTCGATAAGCATAATGTCGCCCACGTCGAAACTCGGGTTCATTCCACCGGCAGCGTTCGACACGAAAAGATACTCAACGCCCAGTGCCTTGAAAATGCGGATAGGGAAAGTTACTTGTTTCATGTTGTAACCTTCGTAAAAATGAAAACGTCCTTGCATGGCCAGCACTTTTTTGCTGCCAAGCGTTCCGATAATGAGTTTTCCGCTATGTCCTTCCACAGTGGAAACAGGGAAATTGGGAATTTCGGTGTATGAAATTTCAGTTTTATCTTTAATTTCGTGGGCAAGTTCTCCCAGTCCGGTTCCTAAAATAATAGCGGTGTTGGGTACATCACCGATTCTATTTTTTAGATAATCGGTTGTTTGTTTGATAGCTTCTAACATGTTTGTTGATTTTTTTATTGAATGATTCTTTTTCGGGTTTTTTCAAGAATACTACTTCGATGGGAATGTAGTACAGTTTTTTCTTAAATTCTTCTTTCAGAAACGACAATGAGCGAAAACGGATGGCATCTTTTTCCGTAGTTACGATAATTTTGTCGTCATCGTCCACATCAATGGCATTCATTTCCACGTTGATGTCCTCGATATCCTCTTCTTTAAAGAAATGATGATCGGGAAAAAAGATAGGATATAAATTGTATGTTTTTAACTCTAATTTTTCTACCAATGGTTGTGACGATGCAATTCCGGTGACTAAGAAAACGTGTTTTTTGCGCAAATCGTCGGGTTCCAGAATTTCCGATTGAATTTCTGGAAATATGGGTATGATGTTTCCGTAATCGAAAGTAGTGAAATACAAATCCTGATAGGGAAATAAATCCAATCCGTTTTCGTAAATGCGGAAATCAATAGGCTGCATATCGCGGCTGCACTTGGTAACGATGACAATACCGGCGCGGTCTTTTCCCTTCAGTGGTTCGCGAAGGTCGCCTGCGGGAAGCATTTTATCTTCATAAACCGGACGGTTGCTATCGACCAGCAAAATGGATAGCGACGGTAATATGTGCCGGTGTTGGAATCCGTCGTCCATCAGGATTACTTCTGGGCGTTCCTCAATATCGATAGATTGCATTTTCTCAATAGCGCTTCTACGATTTTTGTCCACCACAACAAGCGTATCGGGAAACTTCTGTTTTATCTGAAGCGGTTCGTCGCCCACATTCTGAGGCTTTGAATCCACATCTACAATCTTGAAGCCTCTGCTTTTTCGTTTGTAGCCCCGGCTTAACACCGCCACTTTGTATCGCGATGATAATAAGTTGATAAGATATTCTATATGAGGTGTTTTCCCGGTTCCTCCTACCGTGATATTTCCAACGCAAATAATCGGAATATCAAACTTGTGTTGCTTAAGGATTTTAGCATCAAACAATTTGTTTCGGAGATCTACACCAAACCCGTACAACCACGATAGCGGCAGTAATGAACGTCGTATGTCGGGAAGAGGTGAATTCATAAAATTGCTTTTAGCTATTAGCGCGACGTTGTTATAATGAAACGTGTTGAGGCAATGAAGCTATCTGTTTTTATTTTACAACTTATTATCATTCGGTTATCCGTGCATGTTACCAATGGCTAACAGTTAATGACTTAATTAATATTCAAATCATAAGGAATACGCGCCTGAATATAATCTTGGTCTTTTATATTTTTCAAGAGTATAAACATATCGTAGCTTTCTCCTAAATAGCTTTTCAGCGTTTTAGCAGCTAATTCTTCCTTGTTTTTGTTGAAAATTTCTTCGATCGGCGATTTCATTCTCGGATATTCGAAAACGACATAGCTTTTCCCTAAATTGGCCAGTTCGGCAGCTGCACGAATGGCTTCGTCAACTCCACCCAACTCATCCACCAATCCTATTTCCTTAGCCTGATTTCCCGTCCAAACCCTGCCTTCGGCATATTTTGCAAGGCTGTCTTTCGACATTCCGCGACCTTCGGCACATCTGGTAAGGAATAAATCGTAACCGCTGTCAACATAGGATTGCATCATAGCTGCTTCCTGGGCATTAAAAGCACGTGAAATATTTCCAAAATCGGAAAATTCGTTGGTTTTAACTACATCCGCACTAATCCCAAGTTTATCGAGCGTACCACTAAAATTCGGGATCATGCCGAAAATTCCGATAGAACCGGTTATGGTAGTTGGCTGGGCTACAATTTTATTGGCGTTGCACGCAATGTAATATCCGCCCGATGCAGCCATGTCGCCCATAGAAACAACCACCGGTTTTTCCTCTTTCAGGTCGGAAATGGCTTTCCAGATTTGTTCCGAGGCGTAAGCGCTTCCACCGCCCGAATTTATGCGGAAAACTACTGCTTTAATGTTATTGTCTTTCCGAAGTTTTTCAATCTCGTTCACAAAATATTTATCCTGAATACCGTTAGCTCTGTTGCCTGACGCGATACTCCCTGAAGCGTACAGTAAGGCAATGGAGTTTGTCGATTTCCTGATAACCGCCGTTTTTACCGATTTCATTTCAGCAACCGTTGCCGACGGAATTTTAGCGTCAGAATCAATTCCAAGAAGTTCCCGAACATAATTCTTCATCTCACTCTCGTAAAGAACGGTGTCAATTAAATTTCGGAACAACAGGAAATCGGTTTTTCTGAGCATCGGAAGCTGGTTTGCTATTGAATCTATTTGTGTGGCTTCCATGTTTCTGGAGGCAGCAATATCGTCCTTCACCGATTTCCAGATGTCTGTAATAAGAGAACTTGTCTGTTCTCTGTTAGCGGAGCTCATTTCGGTTTGTGTGAACGGCTCGGCAAAAGATTTATAGGTGCCCACTTTAAAAAGCTGTATTTCAACACCGAGTTTCTGCAAAGCATCTTTGTAAAATAAAGGTATCGATGCCATTCCATGAAGATCGAGCATGCCTTGAGGATTAATGGCCACCCTATCGGCAACGGAAGCTAAATAATATCCGCCTTGTGTATAAGAATCGGCATAGGCAACAATAAATTTGCCGCTTTCTTTAAAATCTTCCAGTTCCTGGCGTATTTCGGCCAAAGTAGCATTGGAAGCTACAAAAATACGGGTGTCTAAATAAATTCCCTTTATTTTATCGTTGTTTTTTGCTTTGCGGATAGCTCCGACAATATCGTTCAATCCCATGGCAGACGGTATACCACCTATCAGTTCGGTAAAAGGATCACTTTCCGCAATGCGTTCCTGTATGGCGCCTTCGAATCGTAGATTTAAAACGGAGTTATTTTGCAATACAAATGATTCCTGTTTGCCAAACGAACTCATCATCGACCCCATCATGGCAAACATGATCAGCATTGATATAAACGAGAAAATAAAACTTGCAATGATGAAGCCCAATGCTGATGCTAACATCATTTTAAAGAAATCTTTCATAAATTTGTGTTCTAAATTGATTGTAAGTACAAAAATAGAGAAAAAAGAATTATATTGCAATTGAAAACAATTCATTTTAGTTTCTTTATACTTGTAAGATAATTTATTATTGAAAAAATCGAGATTCGTTCCACATAGATTCGTTATAGGAATAAAAATAACGAAAAAAACGAGCGAAAGTTAAAAAAACATAAAGAAGCAAAAAAAGTGGAGAAACGATGCAACGTTTTTTCGTTTTTTCCATCTTTATTAATGTAAGCGATAAGCATGGATGACTCGCAGTTGATAGTAGCATGTAAGAAGCAAAATCGTAATGCCCAAAAGGCATTATACGAGTTGTTTGCTCCTAAAATGATGGCTGTTTGCCTGCGGTATTGTAAGGACAATGAAACTGCTCGTGATTTGTTGCACGACGGGTTTCTGCAAGTTTTCACGCAAATAGGCTCATATTCGGGCAAGGGTTCTTTTGAAGGTTGGTTACGCAAGATTTTTGTGAATTTAGCTCTCGAAAATTATCGGCAGGAGAAAAAGAAGGTTGAATTTTTGAATGATTACGGAAAAGATGAGACTATTTTTTTAGATACTCCCGAAGATGATTATCTCGATGTGGGCGATATTCCGCGGCAAGAACTCTTGAACATCATACACGAGATGCCCGAAGGATACAGAACGGTATTTAATTTGGTGATTTTCGAGGATATTCCGCACAAGGAAATCGCTTCTATGCTGGGAATTACCGAAAATGCATCGCGCTCGCAATATTTTCGGGCAAAAACTCTTTTACAAAATAAAGTGCAATCAATGTTGAAAAAGAAATATTTATAGATTTTCTATGAACCAAAAAGATATATTTAAAGAACAACTGAAGTCTGTTTTCAGCAATTTTGAGGCTCCTGTTCCTCACGATGGCTGGGAAAAGATAGAGCAGTCACTTAATATTGTTGCACGGGCAAAAATTGTCCGCCGCAACTGGTATATCGGTTCTGCTGCTGCAACGGTGGCCATATTGTTGGGTAGTTTGTTCTTCTTGAAATCTCCCCAAACAATCGAACAAAATCTTTCCACTCTCACCGAGAAAACTACTTTAGATAAAATAAAAAGTACCGATAAACAGGATGTAAAAGTAGCCAAAGTAGAACCCGCGATGGAAAATAAGAAGAGCAGACAGCCCAAATTGGCTCGTCAGAAACAGGAAATTCTTGTTGCCAAACAAACCGGAAGAAGTGAGTCGCCAATAATCAGTAACGTTACAGAACAAGCTCCTGAAAATATTGTAATTGCAGAGCAACCTGAAGAAAAGAAAATACAGGCAACGGAAGAAAGAAAAACTCAACCTGAGGGGAAAAAAGCAGTTCAGCCTAATCAAGAAGAAATTGACCGGCTTATTCAGGAATTTGAAAATGCGGGCAAAACGGATATTTTTAGAGGATTAACAGTCGGAAAGAGCAAAAACAAACCTTTGATGCTGGCGTTAAATGCAAAAGGCGGACTAAGGTCGTCACAGAAAACCGTGGTAAACAGCCCCATGACGTTACGGAGCGCCAGTGTGGAAAAATCGGACGAAAATACAAACAAAGATTTCTATTTAGGCGACTTAGGTAATAACTTGTCGGCCGTATCCGGCAATGCTGCGTTAATGAATACCCTAAGCGTGGCCGATAACGTGGCCGAAAAGGAACACGATCAGCCGGTATCGTTTGGGATTACCGTTTCTAAAAACATTGTCGACAGATTTTCCGTTGAAGTCGGATTGGTTTACACCTATCTGTTTTCGCGGGCTAAAAACACCAGTGTTGATTTTCAAAATCAGGAGACGCAATATTTTCATTATTTAGGCATTCCCCTCAACATTAACTATAATTTTTTGAACTTTGGAAAGTTAGGTTTATATACATCATTCGGTGGAATGATTGAAAAAGATATTTATGGGAAAAAGCAGTATCAGGCACAAATTACTAATGAATTGTTGAATGGGATGAGTAAGGAATGGACAATTGAGAAAATTAGTC
Organism: Bacteroidetes bacterium ADurb.BinA174; assembly: GCA_002069095.1. Lineage (GTDB taxonomy): Bacteria > Bacteroidota > Bacteroidia > Bacteroidales > Dysgonomonadaceae > Petrimonas. The sequence continues at coordinate 12,213 of MVZJ01000006.1, forward strand.
AGGAAAATCCACAAATTTCAGTAAACGCCGGAGTAGGTGCATATTATCCTATTTATGGCGGGTTCAATTTATACGGTAAAATAGGAGGTTCCTATTATTTTGATGCGAAAAATACTGAAAAAACTATATATACCGATAAAAAAATCGTTTTCGACTTGAATGCCGGCATCCGATTTGATTTTTAATAGATTCTTAATTTTTAATTAATTATATATGAAAAATTTGATTTTATTTTTTATTGCAATAAGCCTTGGGTTTACTATGACTTCGTGCCTTGGCGGTAGCCAAAATTTCAGTGAATCAAATATTGTGTATATTGACCAAGCAGGTAGCGTTGTTTACGGCAAAACCCTTAATGGCAGATTTATTACATCAGAAAAAATGATTCTAATGGAACCGGGCACTTTTAAATTTTTCTTTTACAGTTGGGAAGAAAGTTACGGTTATACACAAATAGGTGATAATTTCAATGCTAATAATGTAGTGATTCAGGGAGATGTGGTTGATATTACAGATACATATCTGCAAATGACACCGGTCTCTGAGGTTGAGAACCAAATTCATTTTAGCGAAATAAGAAAGCCAGCTTATGACCCTGATGGTATCTATTTTGGGGATAAATGGCTTTTCGAATATTATTTTTCCGGTAAAGAAGGAGAAATACCTGTTGTAACTTTTAATAAAAGGAATACAACAGAGCAATTTCCAGACATTATTGAGATTGATATTCGTCTTACTAAAACCGGAACCCCCAAAGAGGGTGCTACCGAAAAACCAATGGGCGATTTAATATCAGTTGATATGAGAGCATTGAGAGAGATGTATGTTGGACAAAACAAAAACGTCAATATTAAATTCTATTATTACGTAAAAGATAGAGAAGAGTTGCTTGAGTCTCAAGCATATAACATGAACATAAAAAGTTCGGCTCAATAATTCAATAGGATAAAACAAAAAAGCTGCCCCGTTTGAAGGCAGCTTTTTTCGTATCGATATGCAAGGAAGAGAATTATTCTTCGCTTTTAGTTTCCTCAGTTTTTGGTTCAGCCGGTTCTTCCACCACAGTATTTTTTACTTCTTCGGCAACTTCTTTTATTTCCTTTTCAACCACGGCTTTAACCTCTTTTTTTACGTCTTCCTTTACCTCTTCAACTTTTTCTTCTACAACTTTTTCTTCTACAGCTTTGGTTTTTTTCTTCACTTCGGCTTTAGTCTCCTCTTTTTTAGCCTTTGCCTTAGCCTCTTTTTTGAAAGCTGCAGCCTTTTGGTTATCAAGTTTTTCCTTTAAAGCAGCAAGTTCTTCAATATCTCCCAACGTGGTTTTTTCCATAACGGGAGTTATCATTGCAGAGGGTTGGCTATCTTTTTTACCCTGACGTTTTCCGCTTCTTTTACCTTCATCGCCACCGCCTTGTGCATCTTCGTGAATGCGGCTGTGAGAAACAATAATGCGTTTGGCGTCTTTATTGAACTCAATAACTTTGAACTCCAATTTATCGTCAACCTGAGCTTGCGAACCATCTTCTTTTACCAGATGTTTTGGAGTGGCAAAACCTTCCACGCCGTAAGGCAAAGAAATTACCGCACCTTTATCTACAAACTCAAGAACAGTGCCTTCGTGAACCGAACCGGCAACGAAAATAGTTTCGAATACATCCCACGGATTTTCTTCCAGTTGTTTGTGTCCGAGACTTAAGCGACGGTTTTCTTTGTCGATTTCCAACACTTGAACTTCAATCGGAGCGCCAATTTCGGTAACTTCGCTCGGGTGTTTGATTTTCTTTGTCCATGAAAGATCGGAAATGTGAATCAAACCTTCAACGCCTTCTTCAATTTCAACAAAAGCGCCAAAGTTGGTAAAATTACGAACGGTTGCGGTGTGTGTGCTTCCAATAGGATATTTTTCTTCAATGTTATCCCATGGATCGGGCTTGAGTTGTTTTACGCCGAGCGACATTTTCCTGTCTTCAGGGTCGAGTGTAAGAATAACAGCTTCCACATCGTCGCCAACTTTCATAAAATCTTGTGCGCTGTGCAGGTGCTGTGTCCAACTCATTTCCGATACGTGAATTAAACCTTCAACGCCTGGTGCAACTTCAACAAATGCTCCGTAATCGGCAATAACAACTACTTTTCCTTTCACAATATCACCTACTTTCAGGCTGTCGTCCATAGCATCCCACGGATGCGGGGTTAATTGTTTCAGGCCAAGGGCGATGCGTTTTTTTTCGTCATCGAAATCGAGAATTACCACGTTGATTTTGTCATCCAATTTAACTACTTCGTCCGGATGCTGGATGCGTCCCCACGAAAGATCAGTGATGTGAATCAAGCCATCAACACCCCCCAGGTCAACGAATACTCCGTAGGAGGTAACATTTTTAACCACACCTTCGAGTACCTGGCCTTTTTCGAGTTTCGAGATAATTTCTTTTTTCTGTTGTTCCAGTTCTTCTTCGATGAGAGCTTTGTGCGAAACAACCACATTTTTGAATTCAGGATTTATTTTTACCACCTTGAATTCCATTGTTTTGTCAACGAATATGTCGTAATCGCGAATAGGTTTCACGTCAATTTGCGATCCCGGTAAGAATGCTTCGATGCCGAATACGTCAACGATCATACCGCCTTTCGTGCGACATTTGATGTAACCTTTGATTACTTCGTTGTTTTCTAATGCTGCGTTTACGCGATCCCAAGAGCGCGAAGCGCGTGCTTTTTTGTGGGAAAGGATAAGTTGTCCTTTTTTGTCTTCTTGGCTTTCGATATAAACCTCTACCTCGTCGCCAATTTTTAATTCCGGGTTGTAGCGAAATTCGTTCATTGATACCACGCCGTCCGATTTGAAACCGATGTTTACAACCACTTCGCGTTTGTTCATGGAGGTTACCGTACCTGTTACCACTTCCTTATCGCTGATTTTGCTCAGCGTGTTGTCATAGCTTTCGGTAAGTTGTTCTCTGTTTTCTTTGGTGTAAACTTCACCTTTTGCGTAAGCATCCCAATCGAAATCCTCTATGGGAGTCACTGTTTGTAACTTGTCTGTCATTTGTTGTTTAAAAATTAAATAATTAAAATAAGTTAGACTTTATATTGTCGAAAAAAACGGTGCAAAGATAGTTGGTTTTTTGTTAATTACCAATTCTTTGCACCGTGAATTTTTTTAGAAATTTCACTTTTGGGAGGTGTACTCCTTAAACCTATGTTTCACACAAGTAATCCGTTCTGAACTTCCTTCCTTATATCCGCTCCTGCAATGGTTTCTACCAATTGCAAAGCAAAATCGAAAACAAACCCGGGCCCTTTTCCGGTAATAATATTTTCGTCAACCGCTACTTTCTCGCCAGTTACTTTAGCTCCTACCAGTTCAGATTCAAAACCGGGATAGCAAGTGGCTTTTTTCCCGTCGAGAAGGCCTAATCCGCCTAAAACCATCGGTGCGGCACAAATGGCAGCTACGTTTTTGCCTTTTTCTGCAAATTCTTTGACACGTTTTTTCAATTCTTCGTGTTCGTTTAGGTTTTTTGCACCGGGCATACCGCCGGGCAGAATCAAAACATCGACATCAGAGAAGTTCAGTTCCGAAAAAGTAATATCGGCTAAAACGGTGATATCGTGCGCTCCGGTAACGTTTCTGTCGTTGGTGATAGAAACCGTTTTAAGAGGAATTTGCGCTCTTCGCAAAATGTCAATCGTTCCCAAAGCTTCAATCTCTTCGAAGCCGTTGGCTAAAAATAAAGCTACTTTTTTCATTTTTGTAAATATTTGATGATTAGAATAATAGAAGCAAGAACCAAGACAGATAGGTAGTCAGATTAGGCGGATTATTAATATTTTCCGATTTGCCAATAGCTACAACCAATTTAATTCAAATTGAACCGATAGGTAATGGTTCCCTGTTGATTGCCGATGGTGTTTACCGCGTTGAACTTGGTCCGACGGGCAGCGCGTAGCGCTTCGTTCCGAAGGGAATTGTTGGGAGTATTTGTTCCGCGCCCGATTTCGGCATTTATTACGTTTCCGCGAGGATCGACTGTTATGTTTATAACCACCGTGCCGTAATCATTTACCGAATAGCTAGGCTGAACTAAACCTCCGGCGCCCAAACTGCGGCCTCCTAAATCAAAAGTTCCGATTCCACCTATACCCGATGCGGCTCCCTGCGAAGCATTTCCGGTTGAAACACCTTGTGTTCCGGCGCCTTCAGTTTCGCCCCGGCTGCCGGCATTTTCACCAAACAATCCGCTCATTTGTTGGTTTATTTCTCTGCGCCGGGCTTCTTCTTCACGTTGACGGCGTGCCGCCTCTTCTTGTAAACGACGTTGCTCGGCTAATTGTTCGCGGCGACGGCGTTCTTCTTCACGTTGAGCGGCTACATCAATGGTAGGTTCGGTATTTTGAGTAATTAACGGTTCGTTGGGTGAATATTCAGGAACGGAAGGCGTTTGCTGTGCCGATATCGGAACGATTTCGTTCATGGGAGATTCCGTTGTTCCGAAGGCATCTTCCACATTTCCAAACATTACGGGAATACCTTCTAATTCATCGGGTAGTGAATATAACGTAAAGTAAGAGAACAACAGAATAAGCAGGAGCAGTACGGCAAAAATGGCTGTCCCGATAATTCCTGATATTTTTTCTCTTGTAATTGTCATTGTTTTGTTTGATCAAAGTTCTGAACTTTGACTAAGTTGCGAATTCTTCGTTTAATTCGGACGTGTCATCAACACCATCTTAAACTGGTTCTGATTGGCAATATCCAGTATTTTCACAATTTCCCGATAAGGCACTTCCTCATCGGCGTACAGCGCCACGAAAATATCGGGCTCAGCCGAATAAACCGATTGCAAAAACGGCGTAATCTGCTCGAAAGTTACCATCCGTTCGGTTTCGTTTGCATTTGCAACATAGTAATTCAAGTCCTTATCGATGGTTACCCGTGTAATGGGCTTTGCCTGAGCTTGTTGTTGCGCTTTCGGCAACAGAACTTTTATTGCATTCGGCACCACGATGGTGGATGTAATCATGAAGAAAATAAGCAACAAGAAAATCACATCCGTCATGGACGCCATGCTGAAATTCGCTTCTACGTTAAATCGTTGTTTTAATGCCATTTTCCTTGTTTTTATGCCACCGGTTCGTTCAAGATATCCATAAATTCCATAATTCGCATTTCTAACTTGTTTACAATACCTTTTATTCTAGTTGTGAGGTAATTGTAAGCAAATAATGCAATAATCCCCACGATAAGGCCGCCTACGGTTGTCACCAATGCTTCATAGATACCAGTTGATAAGATGTTGACATCCACGTTTGCCCCGGCGCTTGCCATGCTCATAAACGCTTTAACCATTCCGGTAACGGTTCCAAGGAACCCGATCATGGGTGCACCCGATGCAGTAGTAGCCAACATAGGCAATCCTTTTTCCAATTTGGAAATTTCGATATTTCCCTGATTTTCTATTGCCGACATCACATCTGCCGTAGGTCTGCCCAAGCGTGAAATCCCTTTTTCCACCATTCTCGCCGACGGCGTGTTGGTATTACGGCAAAGCGTCATAGCCGTTTCAATTTTTCCATCGAGGATGTAGTCTTTTATACGGTTCATAAACGAATTGTCTTCTTTGCCTGCCTTGTTTATTACCAACGTTCTTTCAATAAGAACATACACCGACAGGAGCAAAAGCACCAATAAGACAATCATCAACCAGCCTCCTTTAAATGCAAGGTCTAAGGCGTTCATGGTTGTTTGAGTTTCAACAGCAGTTGTAATCTGCTGCATTTGTTGCAACGTATCTTGAACAGGAGCAATTTGTAACAAGTTCATTGAGTTAAATATTTTAATTTTTTAAAAAATACAAGATAATGGATTTTAGACTGATGCCTAATTTCTAATTTCAATTATAAAAGTAAATAATTATTTAATGTTTATTACCTTCTATCGGCGTATTTAAGCAATTTTTATAAGCTTTAATTGTTTTTTCCAAACCCATATAAAGCGCGTCGCTGATAAGTGAGTGCCCTATGGATACTTCTTTCAGCCAGGGAACATTTACGTAAAGGTAATTCAGATTCTCCAGATTTAAGTCGTGACCGGCGTTTACACCCAAACCTAATTTTTTGGCAAGTATCGCTGCCTCAACATAAGGGGCAATCGCTTTTCTCCTATCGGTTTTGTATTCTTCGGCGTAGGGGCCGGTGTATAGCTCTATTCTGTCCGCACCTATTTTCGATACCATTTTTATCATTTCCAAATCGGTATTAACGAAGATGGAAGTGCGTACCCCCATCGATTGAAACTTGTTTACCACTTCGGTCAGGAAATCTTTGTGTTCTATAGTGTCCCAGCCGGTATCGGATGTTAGTACATCGTGCGCATCGGGAACCAGCGTCACTTGTGTAGGACGGATTTTTCTTATCAGTGACACGAATTCGGGAGAAGGATTCCCTTCGATATTGAATTCCGTCGTGATTTTGGGTTGCAAATCATACACATCAGCATAGCGGATGTGGCGCTCGTCAGGACGCGGATGTACGGTAATACCATCAGCACCGAACAGCTGACAATCGATAGCTGCTTGCACCACATCGGGAATATTTCCTCCTCTCGAGTTTCGCAACGTGGCAACCTTATTAATATTTACACTTAGTTTTGTCATTTTGTCTCGTTGAAAAATAAATCGATGTTCTTTTTTTGATGCGGAATGATAAAAAGCCGATTAAAGCAATTTTTTATCTAAAAAATTCCCATCTTTGTAAAACGTTACAAAATTAATATGAAATAACGGTTTTGCCTAAAAAAACCGATAAAACGTCTATAATCAAAACAAAATTTAGACTTATATAGGAATGATTATAGACCGAAGACCGGTGTCGGATGACGAAAGACAGTAGTCGATTAAAAAATGTCTAAACTCATCAGACGGGCAATTCGTCAGATGCTTGGGTAAAACTTTTCAATACAAAGTCTTTGTTATAATATCTTTGTTCATTGTTCTAAAAATAAACAGATGAAAGATTTTATTAAATATCAGATAGAGAAACAGTCGTTATCGTTTACACCGGAGAACTTTCTGGGTCTTTCCGACACGGAAAACTCGCTTATTGTTCTGGAAGTTCCGTTAGTGGATTACACGCTTACCGATATTGCCCGACTTGTGGAAAGTAATAACGCGCGGGTTATGAATCTGTTTGTCCTTCCGGTAGCCGATGGCAACACGCTGATAATTTCCGTCAAGTTGAATTTATTGGATATTTCTACCGTTCTGATGAGTTTTGAGCGGTTCAATTATAAAGTGTTGCATTATCAGATGAAAGAGGGTGTAGTTACCGATACGCACAAAGAACGGTTGAACGAACTGTTGTATTATCTTGAAATGTAAACGTGTTACGTGTTGTGGGTTACGGGTTTAACATCGGACATCCATCATCCATCACCCAACAGAAATATTTATGAAAATAGCATTATTTGGAAGTGTTTTTTCTGAACAAACTCACAGAGCCGAATCGCAGATAATTGAAGTTTGCGAAGCCGTAAAGGAGCATCCGGTTGAGCTGTATTTGCCCGATACTTTATTCTATTCACTTTCGTCGGCCACGCAAGACAAAATCCGTCCTTTGTGCCTACTTTTCGATGTGCCGCCACCGGTTGATTTGGCGCTAAGCGTGGGCGGTGACGGTACTTTTTTGCGGACTGCCGCAGCCGTTGGTAATTCGGGAATTCCCGTGCTGGGTATAAATACCGGAAGGTTAGGCTTTCTTGCCGATGTAAATTTTATTGATTTGCGAGAAACACTCAACGAGATTTTTGCCGACAAATACGATATTGAAGAACGTTCGCTGCTCGAAGTTCGTGCAGATGAAGAATTTCCTCTGTTTAGCCAGCATGATCGTGCACTAAACGAGGTGGCTATACTGAAACAAGACACGGCATCGATGCTCACCATCCACACCTATATAAACAACGATTTCCTCACTTCCTACCAGGCCGACGGATTGATTGTTGCCACGCCAACCGGTTCAACGGCTTATTCACTCAGCGTTGGAGGCCCCATACTTGTTCCAAACTCACCAAATTTCATTTTATCGCCAATTGCTCCTCATAATCTCACCTCAAGACCGTTAGTGGTGCAAGACAATGTGAAAATTAAACTGAGAATAGAAAGCCGAAGCAACAGCTTTTTGGTTTCGTTAGACGGGCATTCGCAGGTGTGTCACGTGCGAACAGAAATCGAAGTCCAAAAAACAGATTACACACTCAAAGTTGTAAAACGAAAAGGCCACACTTTTTACGAAACACTTCGCGACAAACTGATGTGGGGCGTAGATGTGAGACAGAAGTGAATTGGAAATATGTTTTAAACAATTGGTAAAAAAAGTAGCAGCCGGCAAAAGGCGCTTCACTTCCGTAGCCGGCTGCATTTTTCGTGGAAAATTTAAAACAGAATTACCACGATGATGAAAAACCGTTACAAATCTATGAATTTATTTGTTAATCTCAAACACTACTTTCAAAAACTTTGAGATTTTTATTATCTTTGTCTTTCAAATCAAAAAATAAGTCAATTTTAATCTTAATTAATGAAGTTCTCAAGATTAATCCTATCGTACTGCATTTTCGGTTCGATTATGTTATCAGTTTTCGCATCAATAAGCGACTCGGAAATTGCTTTTTCTACTCCTCCGCCAGTTTCATCCGAAAGAGTTTTTGAGAATCCGGATACTGCTGCCGTTTTTAACGGAGGAGCTGATGAAATGACTAAATTCATCACAAATACGCTACGTTATCCTGCTGATGCCAGGGCTCGGAATGTCCAAGGTTTAGTTGTATATTCCTTTACGGTTGAAACCGATGGCTCGTTAAGCAATTTTGACCTGGTTCATCATGCCGACTCTGCCCTTGACAAAGAAGCCCTACGCATTTTGCAAACGATGCCAAACTGGATTCCGGCAAAATCCAACAATCAGGTTGTTCGTTCAAAAAACTTTGTACCGATGTATTTTCGGCTAAAAAAGAATGAAGAACCTCAAAACGACAATAAAGAAACTTCAGAAATTGAATTGTTAGCTGAAAATGTTGCTCCAACTCGTATTTTCACAGGTAAAGTTGTTGAAAAACCAGACATTCCACCTATCTTCACAGGTGGGTCATTTGAAATGAATCGATTCATAAGGAAAACGCTTCGTTATCCAAAAGATGCACGTGAACGAAGAGCCCAAGGCTTGGTTGTTTACACGTTCATAGTTGAACCGAACGGTTCATTAAGCAATTTTGACTTAGTTCATCGTGCCGACTCTGCTCTTGACTTGGAAGCACTTCGTATTTTGAAAGCCATGCCACCCTGGCGTCCGGGAAAATCTAAAAATGAAATTGTCCGCACAAAGGGTTATGTTCCGATGTATTTCAGATTGAAAAGCGTGACGCAAACCTTGGCAAAAGACACAACCGCCCCTGCATCAGTTTATGCTAAGACCAATAGCGAAATAGCCAACTCAGAAGTATTCTCAATAGTAGAAAAAATGCCCCAATATCCGTATGGAGAAAAAGAGTTAAAAGGATTTATCGAACATCAGCTAAAATATTCAAAAGAAGGATTAAAGGAAGGGAGTGGAGGACAGGTTGTTTGCTCATTTATAGTTGCATCTGATGGTTCCATTTCGAATATTGAAATAGTTCAAAGTTTAAATCCTAAGCTTGACTTGGAAGCCATGCGTATTTTGAGTTTAATGTCCAATTGGATACCCGGAGAAAAGAATGGCGAAAAAGTAAATGTAAGATGCTTGCTTCCTGTCGATTTTTCGATGGGAAAAGAGGTTAATTCCGACACTTCTGCAACATCTATATAATAAGTAATATTCAAAAAATAAGTGCTCAAATTTCAATAATATGTATATCTGAAGCAAGTAGAAGACGTCAAATAGTTTAAATTATCTGAACAGTCAAACATCTGATAATTAACGGACAAAGAGAAATAATAATATAAACTAATTTCAAACTGATATTTATCTCCTAATAACATATATCAATTACCACAAGTTTTAACTTGTGAGCAAAGCATTCTCTAAAAGTGGGCTTTAAATAAATTTTGGCTAAAGCCTATAAAAGCATCAAATAAACTCACGCCTTAAAAAGCATGGCCGCTCGAACTTGTTCGCTCGTTTTGATGAGAATTGAATACTCTGATGTGTTGTTTTTCAAATTTTACTAAGTTCGCTAAATTTTGAAAACAAATTTATGAAGACGCTTTAGGGAGTTGCACAAATTGTTAAAAACAAAAAATTCAATATTTCAAATCACACAAAAAAACAAGTCAAAATATCCATATTATAAATGAATTTTTCAAGATTAATCCTATCGTTCTACATTTTCGGAACAATCATATTATCGGCTATCGCCTCAATAAACAATTCAATAACCACAATCTCCAATCCTCCCCCTGTTTCCAAGGGGAAAATAATAGAAGACCCCGATATTCCGCCCATTTTTAAGGGAGGTCAAGCCGAAATGTATCGGTTTATAACGAACACTCTTCGTTATCCGGCCGATGCTTCTGAACGCAATGTTCAGGGGTTGGTAGTTTACACGTTCATAGTTGAAAAAGACGGCACGCTGACCAACTTCGATTTGATTCATCGCGCAGATTCATCACTCAATAAGGAAGCATTACGTATTTTGCAAGCTATGCCGCCTTGGCGTCCGGCAAAATTCAAGGATGAAATTGTGCGGTCAAAAACTTATGTCCCCATGTATTTCAGTTTAAATAAAAACGCAAGTACCGTAGCCCAGAAAACTACAACCACAGTAGCAACTTACGCCAAGACAAATACAGAAATCGCCAACTCCGAAGTGTTTTCCATTGTTGATAAAATGCCTCAATATCCGTACGGAGAAAAGGAATTGGCCGGATTTATAGGACATCAGATCCGATATCCGAAAGAAGCTCGCCAACAAGGGATTGAAGGCCGGATTTTGTGCTCATTCATCGTAGCTACCGATGGCTCAATCTCTAATATTGAAGTAGTACAAGGATTAGACCCGCAACTTGATAAAGAAGCAGTTCGTGTGCTAAGTTTGATGTCAAAATGGATTCCGGGAGAAAAAAACGGCAAAAAAGTGAACGTGAAATGTTTGCTGCCCATCGACTTCATCATCGACGAAGACCCGATTCCGACGGGCGTATAAACTCTTTGATAGCAAATAGTTAACGCGTCTGACCGATAATCGGTCAGACGCGTTCTACATCTATTCACCCGCAAACTTCGCGAATGGCTTCCGCTACAATGGGGATGCCTTTATTGATGACATCCACATCGGTGTTGCAGAACGATACGCGCATACAATCATTCTTCACCCCGTTGGGGTCAAACGTTTTTCCGGTAACAAAGACAACGCCTTTTTCGATAGCTTTTTTCAAAATTAACGTGCTATCGGTTCCTTTGGGCAAATGAAGCCAAATATAAAATCCGCCGCGAGGTTTTTCGAACGAAACGTATTCGGGTAGGTGTTTTTCGAGTGCATCAATCATTGCCAATCCGCGCTTTTTGTATTCCAGTCTCACGTTTTCGGTATATTCTTGAATGTAACCGTTACGAAGAAATTTATCGGCGATAACTTGCGAAAGGCTAGGCGAGCAGGCATCTATGGACTGTTTTATGAGTTCGCACTTCTGATAAATATGTTCAGGCACAAGCATCCACCCCAAACGCAAGCCGGGACCAAGAATTTTTGAAAACGAACCGGTAAAACACACATCAATTCCTTCAGGATCAATGGTTTTGATGTTTTTCATTTTTGCCACATCTCCTTTGTAGAAATACAAATCGCTGTAAACATCGTCCTCAATAAGCGGTATATCCTTGTCTCTCAGCAAGTCAATCATTTGTTGTTTTACTTCTTGCGAATAAACTATTCCCGCAGGATTATGAAAATTAGGTAAAAAATACAGAAACTTCGGTTTCGGCTGAGTGGATTCCAGCATAACTTTCAGTTGTTCAATATCAATGCCGTCGCTATTGAGAGGAACAGAAATAATGTTGGCTTCATATGAACGAAAAGCGGATAATGCCCCGATAAAAGAAGGTGATTCAACCAACACGTTATCTCCCGGATCAATAAATGCCTTTGCCAGAATGTTTATGGCTTGCAACGAACCTGTGGTTACCATCAAGCGGTTTTTCTTCACAGGCAATCCTTTCTTTTCGAGATAATCTGAAAGTGACTCCAGCAACATCGGCAAACCACTTGTTGGTCCATACTGCATAGCAATTTGTTTATCTTTATCGGTAAGAGAATCGTAAATTTTATCCATCATGTCCAACGGGAAAAGTTCGTTACCCGGCATCCCGCCCGAGAACGAAATAATATCGGGAGAAGCGGCGAGTTTCATTAAATCTCTGATTTCCGACGAACGAAGTGCGGAAACACTGCTTGCAAATCTTGTCATAGTATTTTTTAATATTTATTGTTTAATGTCCTACGGAGCGGGATTTCAGCTTCGCATTAATTTGATGACCGATGATTTTAAGTATTTAAAGCACTTTCTAATCCCAATCGAAAAGCTTTTATATTCATATCCACCATTTCTTTGCCTTTTAGCAAGAAAAGCATTTCGATGGCTTTTTCCAATTCTTCCACTGCAATTTCCAAATAAGGGGCGGCTGCTCCTAACATAACCACGTTGTAGGATTTGGCACTTCCGGCTTCTTTTGCCAGTGAGTCGGCATTAACAAAAATGTGTTTTGTTGAATCGGCAATGGTTTTAAGAAGTTCGTCCAATTCGGGATAATTGGGAATATTCACGTAAGGTTCAGTTGCCGTAACAATAACGCCGTCGGGCGAAAGAAACGGCAAGTAGCGCAACGATTCCATCGGTTCAATGGAGAGAATGATGTCGGCTTTTCCTTTCGGGATAAGATCTGAGAAAATCTCTTCGGATGAGATGCGGAGATGAGACTCCACTGCCCCACCCCGCTGGCTCATTCCATGAACTTCTGCTTGTTTTACGTTCAATCCCAAATTCATAGCGGCTAAATCGATAATGGATGCAATGGTCAGAATTCCCTGACCACCAACTCCGGATATAATAATATTTTTTTGCATAGTTTTTTGTTTTTTTAGGTTATAGAAACGATGCACCGTAAACGGAATCTCGGCTATGTTACTACGCGCACCGTTCCTACAAGTTTTATCAGAATTTTAGTTATCGTGCAGCTTTCTTTTTGCTCTTTACCGCCGTCTGCACGCATTCGCGTTGTGAGATAATTACCGACACGCCTTTGTATTCAAACTCTTCTTTCAAGACTTTTACGTTTTCTTCAAAATTTCTTTTCAAGGGAACTATCTGCCGGATGTGTTTTTCATCTACGCCGATCCCTTTACAAATATCGTAATACTTCCCGCTTCCCGATGAATCTTGTCCCCCCGTCATTGCAGTAGTTTCGTTATCAGAAATAATAACAGTGACAGCGCTTCCGTCGTTCACGGCATCCAACAATCCCGTAATTCCCGAATGCGTAAAAGTAGAATCGCCAATCACAGCAACTGCCGGAAACAATCCGGCATCGGCAGCGCCTTTTGCCATAGTTACCGATGCTCCCATATCCACACACGTGCTTATGGCATTATACGGTGGCAAAGCGCCTAACGTGTAGCAGCCGATATCGCCAAAAACGTGCCGTTGCGGATACGATTCCATTGCTTGAATAAGCGCATCGAAAAGATCGCGATGACTACACCCTTGACACAGCATAGGCGGGCGCGGAGCAACAACGGAAGGAACGGTTTGCTCGTCGTTTGTTTTCACACCCAGCGCTTTTGCGAGTACGTTTGGCGAAAGTTCTCCCGTGCGGGGCAAAGCGCCATCCAATCGTCCGCGGAATTTCGAGTTCCCGAAAAAACCTTTCAGTAACTCTTCGTAAACGGGATAACCTTCTTCGGCAATTAAAATATCCTGATATTTTTCAGTAAAATCACGAATTTTCTGCTCCGGCAAGGGATATTGAGACAGTTTGAGCACCGGCATATTGAGATTGTACGTTTTGATGACTTCCATCACGTAATTGTAACCAATGCCGAAAGCGATAACCGCTTTATCACCTGCTCCGCTTATTACTTTATTGAACTTGGAAAATTCTGAAAAGTTCTCCAATTGCGTTTGCTTCTCAAGTAAACTATGATAGCCTTTTCTAGCATTAACGGGAAGTAAAATCCATTTGTTTTTTTCCTGAGTGGGGTCAAGTTGATTTTGCGGTGTCGCTTCCGTTCTTACAACCACGGAACGCGAGTGTGATAACCGCGTGGGAATACGAAGCAGGACAGGAAGTTTCACGTCTTCCGATAAATTGAACGCATAACGTACAATATCGTATGTTTCCTGTTGATTAGAGGGTTCCAACACGGGAAGCATGGCAAACTTGCCGTACACACGGCTATCTTGTTCGTTTTGCGACGAGTGCATTGAAGGGTCATCGGCAACCACAATCACCAAACCGCCATGAACACCGGTAATGGCAGAGTTCATAAACGCGTCGGCAGCAACGTTTAGTCCCACATGTTTCATACAAACCAACGCACGCTTTCCGGCGTACGACATTCCAAGAGCAGCTTCGTAAGCGGTTTTTTCGTTAACAGACCATTTAGACCGCACTCCCGATTCGCGGGCTTGCGACGATTGCTGAATAAATTGCGTAATTTCGGTGGATGGCGTTCCCGGATAAGCGTAAACTCCCGAGATTCCCGCATCCAACGCGGCTTGTGCAATGGCTTCCGCACCTAAGAGTAATTGTTTATTCATTTTTATTATAGATTTTAGATTGCCCAACCTTCCGACTGACAAATTCACTGACAGATTTCAGATCGCCCAGTCATAGGCCGACAGGTTCGATAGCAAAGATTAGACTGTCTAATGACTGTGTTCTGATGTCTGATGTTTATTACAAGGGCAAAGGTATGAAAAATAGTCTAACAATGAATTTTGTTTTGTTTCCTTTTGTAACAGAAACATGAAAAAAGCGAATCTTTCGGATTCGCTTTTTCATAATTCTCTGAATATTTTTACTAATTTCCCGATTTGGGTTGTTCCGGACGCGGTATCAACACCTTGCGCGAAAGCTTAAACTTACCGGTTTTTTGGTCGATATCGATCAGTTTTACCTGAATTTTATCGCCTTCCTTTATTCCGGCATCTTCCACTTTTCCCAGACGTTTCCACTCGATTTCGGAAATGTGCAGCAAACCGTCTTTTCCGGGAAGGAATTCGCAAAATGCACCGTAAGGCATTACCGAAGAAACGGTGGCTTCGTACACTTCGCCCACTTCGGGAACGGCAACAATGCCTTTTATCTTGCGCATGGCGGCATCAATGGAGTCTTTGTTGTTGGCCGAAACTTCTACGCGCCCCTTGTTGTCAATCTCTTCGATGGTGATTATGGCGCCGGTTTCATCCTGAATTCCCTGAATGATTTTTCCACCCGGGCCGATAACGGCGCCGATGAAATCTTTCGGAATTTCAATAACTTCGATCCGCGGTGCGTGAGGTTTCAAATCGGCACGAGGTTCGGAGATGGTTTCCATCATTTTACCCATGATGTGTTCGCGTCCTGCTTTAGCTTGAGCAAGGGCTTTTTCCAGAATTTCGTACGATAATCCGTCAACCTTAATGTCCATTTGCGTAGCGGTAATTCCGTCTTTGGTACCGCACACTTTAAAGTCCATATCGCCGAGGTGGTCTTCATCGCCGAGAATATCGGAAAGAACGGCAAAGTTTTGTCCTTTGTTTTCGGAAATTAATCCCATAGCAATTCCCGATACCGGTTTTTTAATGGCAACACCAGCATCCATCAACGCAAGTGTTCCGGCACAAACCGTAGCCATTGACGACGAGCCGTTGGATTCCAAAATATCGGAAACCACGCGAATTACATAAGGATAACCTTCGGGAATCATGCGCTTAAGTGCACGATTCGCCAGGTTGCCGTGACCGATCTCTCGACGTCCGGTAGCGCGTTGTGGACGGGCATCACCCGTGGAGAACGGCGGGAAGTTATAGTGAAGTAAGAAACGTTCTGTGCTGTGATTGAGCACATCGTCAACGATTTTTTCGTCTAATTTTGTACCCAACGTAACTGTTGTAAGCGACTGTGTCTCACCTCGCGTGAAAACTGCCGAACCGTGAGGCCCTGCAACATAATCCACTTCGCTCCAGATGGGGCGTATATCGGTTGTGGTTCTTCCGTCCAATCGTTTGCCTTCATCAAGAATGCAGCGACGCATCGCTTCTTTTTCCACATCGTGGTAATATTTGGAAGCAAGAGCAGTTTTCGCTTCGCGTTCTTCTTCGGGAATGATTTCCAAAAACTCATCTAAAATGGCTTTAAAATTATCCAACCGTTCATGTTTGTTTGGGTTTTGCGATGCCGCCACGGCGTAAGCTTTCAGATAACATGCGTCCCAAACTTGTTTGCGGAGTTCTTCGTCGTTTTCTTCATGCGAATATTCACGTTTTGTAGTGGTTCCACAAAGTTCCATTAGTTCGATCTGAGCCTGACAATGCTTTTTAATTTCTTCGTGAGCAAACTTAATGGCTTCGAGCAATTCGTCTTCCGAAACTTCGCTCATTTCACCTTCCACCATCATAATATTATCGATGGTAGCGCCCACAACGATATCCATATCGGCACTTTCCAACTGCTTGAAGGTTGGGTTAATAATAAGTTGTTCGTTAATGCGTGCAACGCGTACTTCGGATAACGGTCCATTGAAAGGTATATCTGAAACTGCAAGAGCAGCAGATGCGGCCAAACCGGCTAATGCATCGGGCATGTCTTCACCGTCGGAAGAGTAAAGCATCACGTTTACAAACACTTCGGCGTGGTAATCTTCGGGGAAAAGCGGGCGCAAGGCGCGGTCGATCAAACGGCTGGTAAGTATTTCATAATCGGAAGGGCGTCCTTCGCGTTTCATAAATCCACCCGGAAACCTTCCGTATGCAGAAAATTTTTCTTTGTACTCTACTTGTAACGGCATAAAATCTACTTCGGGAGCAGCATCTTTGGCGGCACAAACAGTGGCCAGCAGCATGGTATTGCCAAAACGCAGTTCCACCGCTCCATCGGCTTGTTTTGCCAATTTTCCCGTTTCGAGCGTAATCGTGCGTCCGTCTGACAACTCGATTCGCTTTGTAATTGGATTCGTCATAAATAAATTGTTGTTTTTAAATTTTGGATGTAAAATTGTGCAAAGTTAACACAAAGTTTCCGTTTTTGTATCGGATGAAACTATAAAATATTGAAAATCTTTTGTTAGCGAAGGGTATTGAGCGTCAAGTAAAGAACAGAGAGTGTAAATATGAAACCCTCATGATTTACCAAACACCCACGAGTATGAAAATTAAGCCCGCATTATTTAAAAAGTGCATAATTTGATGAAAATCCATTATCTTTAAGGTGTTAAATAAAAAAATAACGCCTTCAAATTATACAAAACAAACTTACATAAAAATATTATTGAACGACAAAAATATCAGATAAAAACATCGTCTTTATGTGCCTCCTCCTTTTAAGTGGTGGGGACATCGGAAGCATTGGTCACAATGTTGTTTATCCCCATTTCTTTTAGTTTATTCGACTTTTGCAAGTTAAACAACCTGCTGATTGTCAATAAAAAAGCAGTATGTTAATTTAACCAAACCGCTGAAATTCAGCAGCTTTAGGTCGTAAAATAGATTTTAACGGACGGAAAAATCAACTGTCTTAGTTCTGAAAATAAAATTAAGCACTAATTTATAACGACTACTTAAATATCTAAATATCTTAAATTCTGGCTCTTTTATCTAAAACTTAAACGTAAATCCGCCCATAGCATTGAAACCTTGCGCCGGATGACCGTACCAGATATCGTATTTTTGGAACAACAGGTTATTAGCTTTCAGGTTAATGGCAAATGAATCGTTAATATCGTAAACAGCTCCAAAATTGAGGTCGTTGATATTGTCCATTTTAACGTTTGCACCATCAAAATACGACCATCTGTCGCCGGCAAAATAATAATTCAGCGTGAATTTCAGGTTGTTCATCGCGCTAAACATGACAC
This sequence comes from Bacteroidetes bacterium ADurb.BinA174, assembly GCA_002069095.1. Classification (GTDB taxonomy): domain Bacteria; phylum Bacteroidota; class Bacteroidia; order Bacteroidales; family Dysgonomonadaceae; genus Petrimonas. Next base: position 30,301 of record MVZJ01000006.1, read on the forward strand.
GGGTATCTATTTCAAAACCGGGCTTGTTATAAGCTTTAGCATCACTGATCAGTCCATTGTGTATTGTCAAATCTTTTACGGTATAAAAGTTTTTCTTCAATCGCACAGAAATATCCAATGGCGGCCAAATATTATTTTGTATCATTCCGCCGATATGAGAATGTGATAAACTGCCATAAACCGGTAACAGATTTTCGATAACATAAAAAGGATACGGAGTGGCTAAAGCATCGTGATATATGTGATTTAGAACAAAAAAATGTTCATTTTCGGTTTTCCTGAATCCGCCGAAAATATCGAAACGAAAACCGCTGAGTTCGCCTATTTTTGCTCCGGCTTCGATATCCACAATCGAGAAAGACGATTTTACCGGTATCATCGGTGCAATATAGCGCGATTCACTCATCATATCCAGATACGTATTATCGTCGATTCCGCCTTTTATATTGGCATAAAGTGAAGAATGTTCCGTAACCTTCAATCCCAGTTCAACATTCGGTGCAACGCGAAATTTGGTTCCACCTAACATCTGGAACAACAAATCGGCGCCCAAACGGGTTTTCCAGTTCAATCCTTCGAAAGCAATATACGGCTTGCCACTTAGCAGCGTAAAATTGTTTATCCCTTCGTTATATAAAACAGCAAGAATTTCGCCATCCACCCCTACCCTGCTGCTACCGTCCTGAAAAGGTTTGTCCAAACCGACCATTG
>MVZJ01000007.1 GCA_002069095.1 Bacteroidetes bacterium ADurb.BinA174
CCGCCGTTAGATTCACGTACTCCCGTTTTGATTTGTGGATGTCGTATAGTCTGTTTTTTAGTGATTTAAAAAGATAAAATTTTATATTCGATACATCCCATAGTCGATGCTCATCAACTGCAAATTTACAAAAAACATCGTGAATAGCATCCATAACAATCCCCTCCTCGAAACCGAGATAAAGGGCATACGTATGTAAATCTTCCACGTATCGGTTGTAAATGGATGTTATGTCATCTGCTTTCTTCATCTATTATGTGAATTTTTCTAAAATCAAAATGCAAAATTAACGAAAAATTTTAGTTAAAGCAATAAATACATGGAATTTACGGACGAAAGCAAAGCCCTGTCAGTGTTGACAAACATCTGTTCTCAATTGCCTTCTTACCTTGTTTTCTTTTCGCCAAGTCTCCTTATCGCTCTACTTGGGTATCAATTCAAATTTATAGCCTTCCTCCAACAGCCACTCAATTGCCTTCGGCAATGCGAAGCGAAGGTTTTTTTCGGCTTTTAGCGAATCGTGAAACACAATAATCGATCCGTTCCGAGTATAATGTTTCACATTCTGTAAAACCCTGTAGGGTGACATAAATCTGCTGTAATCGCGTGTGACTACGTCCCACATAATAATCCGATAACCGGCTTTTTTCAGTTTTTCACATTGGTCAATATACATATGTCCATGTGGCGGACGAAACAAGCACGAATCGATCAATTCTTTGGCAAGATTTGTATTGTGAAGGAAATGTTTTGAACGGTACTGCCACCCTTGCAAGTGGTTAAAGGTGTGATTTCCCACCCGATGCCCGTTTTCTATCACTTGCCGGTATATATCGGGATACTTGCGTACATTATCTCCCACACAAAAAAAAGTTGCCTTAACGGCATACCGATTTAAAACGTTCAGCACCCAGGGCGTAATTTCGGGAATGGGACCGTCGTCGAAAGTGAGGTATATTGTTTTTTGTTCCGGCTTTTCAATTCTCCAAACCGCGTCGGAAAAGAAAAGCCGGTATAAATATGGTGGTTGCTCTATTAACATAAAAAGTGCTACGCGAATTTCAGTTGTAATTCAATGGTAATTCAATTGATATTCGATTGTTTCGTTGAATATTTCAACGCTGCAACGAATTACGCGAACGAAGCGAACAAATTACTTTTGAATTACGAGAAGCGAATTACAACTGAGTTATTATTACTTACTGTATTTCTCCAACAACCTTGGGCTGAATTGCTGCATCAGTTTCAATGCTTTCTGCATGGTTTCCTCTTCTGATACCTGTTGAGTTGTATCGTTTTCGGAACGGTAATATCCACGAATGGAATTGTTGGTGACATCTTTCAAAATCTCATCGCCTACAAACGCTGCGCCTTGCATGTAATAAGTTTGTGCGCGTTGCAACAAATCATCGGTGTAAGCTTTATATTTCTCTTTATCGAATTCCTGATAAACAGACGTAATTAGTAACAGAGAATTCACATTATAGTAAATGTCAATCATGGTGTTACCCATTTGTCTTGGTGTCAATCGGTCATACCAACTGAGATTTTCTTGTATTCTTTTCTCAATTTCGCTCATCAGCTTCTGCGCTTTTTCCGTTTCCCCCAACCGATAATATGCTCGGGCAAACATAACGCCATCATTACCATAAGCTACGGCACTTCCCGGCATTACCGTAGTTGCCTTATCGAGTGCTGCAACGGCTTTGTCGTTCTTTCCTTCTTCAATAAGAGCATCGATTAGATTATTGAAATACAGCCTGAAAGTAGATATCATCCGGCGACTGGTTTCATCCAAATAAATATTCGGATTTTCTTCCAGACCGCCCCAACGGAACTTGTTCATCACATTATTGTAAGCTTTTTCGGTGTTTACACCACCACTTTGCGGAACACCCGGAACGATCTGATAGGTTAATCCCGTGAGAGAGAAATTGGAGTTTTGCAGGTTCATATACAGGTTTCTGTCAACCGTTGTTGCGTAATATATAGAACGTTTCCAGTTATCGTCGTTTATATTAGTAAGCAAGTCCATGATCATCATTTCCTGACGATAAATTGCCGACTTTTCACCCAAATTGAGGAACATTTTATCAGAAGGCTTCGAGTTGAACGATGCCCAATCAATATTTGCCGTGTCAATGTTTAAATAAAGTCTGTTCGAAGGAACAATCTGCGTATTTCCGGTACTGAACGGATTTGCCGGCTTGTATTGTCCTGTGCGCAGATTTTCCATTATTTCCTTGAGCGGAATACTATCGCGGTAAGCATTTACATCGTAATATTGTCCGTATGAAATGCTGGGAATGTTGTTTTGCTTCAATACATTTTGAATTTCGTTTCTCGTAACCACAAATGCTGCGCTCGCCGCATCACCCCAGTATTTATCTCTGTCCCATTTAATGGGTAGCGGAGTTGATTCGTATGCCTGACGCAGCATTTGATCCACATACCATTCGGTTTGCAGGAAGCTTAAGTTGGTAACGCGGACATCGGTGCGGAAACCTTCCGTTTCCTGGGCGTACCAAAGCGGATAGGTGTCGTTGTCGCCGTTGGTAAACAGGATGGCGTTGGGTTCTACGCTGCTCAGGTAATTCATACCCGTATCGCGAGCCAATGTACGTCCTGACCGATCGTGGTCGTCCCAATTTTGTTCCGCCATTTGAATAGGAACCAGTAAGCAAACCGCACTCACAATCGATGCCGCCAACGTAGTATTTTTTATATATTTCCGCAAATAACGGCTGAGTCCGGCAACGCCAATTCCCACCCAGATTGCGTACGCATAAAACGATCCGGCATAAGCGTAATCACGTTCACGAGGTTCGTATGGAGTTTGATTGAGATACAGAACAATGGCTAATCCGGTCATAAAAAACAGAAGGAAGACGATAGAAAAACTTTGCTGTCCTTTGCGTTTCAGGTTTAATTGATAAACAATACCGATGATTCCTAAAATGAAAGGCAACAGATAATATTTGTTTCGTCCTTTGCTGTCGGCAACTTCGGGAGCGATATTATCCTGCGGCCCTAAGCCGAGAATTCCACCGTCGATAAACTTAATTCCGGTAATCCAGTTGCCTTTGGTGATTCCGCCATCGCCTTGAATATCGTTTTGCCTGCCCGAGAAATTCCACATAAAATAACGCCAATACATAAAGTTAATCTGGTAATTGAAAAGGAATTTCACATTATCGAACAACGTGGGTTTTTTGTTTCTGTCGGTAATGCCGCCCCAGTTTTCATACCCCTGTATGTGATTGCTATAACCCGGTTCCGACTGATGCGTGTGCATACGCGGGAAGAGCATAGTGTTGTTATACTTGTAAGTGAGGATTTTGGATTCGATATAGCGGTCTTTCTGATCTTCAGAGGTTTTTAATATCCGGTTGTACGCTTTTTTTTCTTTGGCGATTTCAGCACGTCCCTGATTATCCCTTACAATTTGCGAAGCATAGGTAGTTCCGTAAATGATGGGCGTTTGCCCGTATTGTTCACGGTTGAGATAGCTTCCAAGGGAAAACACATCTTCAGGGGAGTTCAAATCGAGTGGAGGATTAGCCGATGACCGAATCGGGATAATGGCGTATGCCGAAAATCCGATAAGGATAACCAACAGGCTCGACATCGAAAGATTCAGAAACTTTATATTCAGTTTGTTTTTAGAGAAAGCGAAATAGAGCGCTACACCTATAAGAATGAGCCACAACCAGATGCTGCTCCCGATAAACAAAATTCCCGATAAGCCAATGCTTAACAAAAATGCAATACGCGCCCGTTTCAGGTCGCCTTTGCCGGAAAGGCTTTCGAACAATGCCCAAACGATGCTTGCTACTAGCAGTACAAGATAAACTGCTACACCTGAATTGTATGACATTCCCAGCGTATTCACGAAGAAAAGTTCGAACCAACCGCCCACTTTCGTGAACCCAGGGATAATTCCGTACATTAACACCAGAATTAATCCGAACGATAGTAATAATGCGAGCAAACCGCCTTTCCACGTCGGATTTTCAGTTTTTTTGTAGTAATAAACCATTACGATGGCGGGGATACACAACAGGTTCAGCAAGTGAACACCGATGGAAAGTCCCATGATGTAGGCGATCAGCACGATCCATTTATCGGAATCGACCTTTTCCGCATTGTCTTCCCATTTCAGGATCAGCCAAAAAACCAATGCGGTAAGCATCGATGAAAAGGCATAAACCTCACCTTCCACCGCGGAAAACCAGAATGTGTCAGAAAACGTATAAACCAAAGCGCCAACCAATCCGCTGCCAATAACAGCAATAGTTTGTCCAAGACTCAGTTCTTCGTATTTCTCACCTATTACCAGTTTGCGGGTCAGGTGTGTTATTGTCCAAAACAGAAAAAGGATAGTGAAAGCGCTCAGCAACGCAGACATACTGTTGACCATTTTTGCTACTTGTCCGGGATCACTGGTGAACTGTGTAAACAAGTTTCCGAGGAGCATAAAAATCGGGGCTCCGGGCGGATGGCCTACTTCCAGTTTGTAAGCCGATGAAATAAATTCGCCACAGTCCCAGAAACTGGCTGTGGATTCTATTGTTAGCAAGTAAACAATTGCGGCAACTACAAAAACAGCCCAGCCTGAAATTGTGTTGATTAATTTGTATTTCTTCATTATTTTGTGATAAAAATGATACTCAACTGAAAATTTGAGCAAAGGTAAGAAAAACAATTAGTTTGTTTTGGCGTTAATGTCTCATTTTTACTTAGATGTTATTAAAAAAAGTAAAAAGTCGATAATACATCGAAATGCCATTTTTTCAGAATAACCCTAAATGATGTTTTCAAAAGCCACATTAAACCATATAAATGTGTTTAAATGAATGTTAATCGATATTTTGAAAGGTTAAAAACAGCGATTTATGTTATATAACATGTTTTTATTCATTTAATTGATAATCAAATTGTTAAATAATTAATTTAACAAAAGTTCGATTTCCTTAGTTTTTAGATGCATAAATTAGTTGAAAGATAATTTGGTCAAAAAAAAGTAAACAGTTTACTTTGGTAAGGATTAAGGGAAAAAATCGTTATAAAAGAGTCATTTTCTTTTTGTTTTTGTAAAATTAAATGGAGAAAACGCTAGTAATTTTAAAGCCTTCGGCAGTACAACGAAACATAGTTGGCGAAGTTGTTTCCAGATTCGAAAAAAAAGGGCTTCAAATTGTGGGAATGAAAATGATAACTCTTTCTGACTCTGTATTGGAAGAACATTACGCTCACTTAAAGGAAAAACCATTTTTTAAACGGATTAAAGAATCGATGCAGGTAAGCCCGGTAATCGTTATGGCGTTGCAGGGCTTAGAAGCAGTTGAAGTGGTGAGAACAATGACAGGGCCTACGAACGGAAGAAAAGCTCAGCCAGGAACTATTAGAGGAGATTACAGTGTTAGTGTTCAAGAGAATATAGTTCATGCATCGGATTGTCCTGAAACGGCAGAAACAGAATTGAAACGCTTTTTTACGGAAAACGAAATTTTTAATTATCCTCAATTGACTCTCGTTAATATATATGCTAACGATGAAGTCTGAAAACAGTAAAATTAATTGAATCGTAACTAAAGGCTATTCTCATATATATTATTTATGGAGAGAAATAAAAAAATACTTAAAGTAAAAATACTATTGTCCGCGTCTTTGGCGTTATTTACTTTATCCGCCTTTGCTCAGTCAAACGCACAGTCATCCGCGACCAGATCGGAGGTTAATTACAAACAATTACACAGCACAAGTTTAGGCGACCAACAAGAATTATTTGCCGACGGGATAAAACTCAAAATGGATTTATCTGTCCTTGAGGAAGCAGAAGCGGCACGTGAAACATTCGATATAAACGAAATTCCGTGCGACGATATTTACGGAGGGATATGGAAAAATGCTAATGTGAATATTTACGGCGCTTTAAAAAATGCTCCCGATTCTTTTTTGGTTAACCTCAACAATTTCACCATGCCACACGAAGGCAGAATGACTTCAAACTTCGGAAGAAGAGGGAGTCGTCGTTATCACTACGGTATCGATTTGAAATTGCAAACAGGTGATACGGTTTATGCTGCTTTTGACGGAAAAATCAGAGTACAACAATTCGAAAGAAGAGGTTACGGATATTTTACGGTAATTCGTCACGTAAACGGTTTAGAAACAGTTTATGGGCATTTATCGAAATTCTTGGTGAAAGAAAATGATTTCGTAAAATCAGGACAACCCATAGCATTGGGTGGAAATACCGGACGTTCTACCGGTTCTCACTTACACTTCGAGACTCGTTTCCTTGGGAACCCTATCAATCCTAATTTCATTATCGATTTCAACAACAAGGTTTGTCACCGCGACGAATATTTAGTTACTAACTCAAGTTTTAGGAAAACAACGCAAAGCAGCAGAGTTCTTGTCAATTCAAGCAATTACAAAGAACCTACCTCTACCAGAAATAACAAATATGTTTCAGGTTCGGTAAAATATCACCGCATTAAAAGCGGCGATACATTGGGAGCTATTGCTATAAAGCATGGCGTTTCGGTATCGAAGTTGTGTAAACTGAATAACATTACGACCAAAACTACGTTGCGTGTAGGAAAATCGTTGAGAGTTTCATAAAATTTAATTCATAATTATGAGAAAAAGGTACAAGCTTAACTACTTGTACCTTTTTCTTTTTTTGTTGGCTTAATGTTCAAAAGTAATGATGGAATCTTCTATAATTCCCATTATTACTAACTTTGCAGCATTTGTAAGAAAAATGATCATAAATTTGTTTTTATTGTGGAATGCGTGCCACAAATAAAAAATAGATTTCAAATAAATAAACAAAACCAATTTATTAACAGGTTATTGATAGGTTTTTTAGGCATAAAGAGCATCCACTGCGTATTATAAAAAAAAGGAGTGCCATAAAAAGACACTCCTTATAACACGCATTAGGTGCTCATAAACTTATCCCTTGTAAAGTTGCTCCTCAGCAGAGCTTTACTCCGTTTCAGTTTACAAAACAAAGATAGAACTAATTCCTGAACACTAGAAATAATGCTAATAAAACAGCCAACTTTTTAAAGAAAAAGTATCATTACTTTTGAATATTAGAAAGTTTTTAAGGTAAAAAATCATTACTTTTGAATATTACACCTTTTTGTTTAACTTTGTTGCGTGTTATTATTAGCCGTAAATGACACAGATGAACACGAATTTAAAACTGACAGAGTCAATTTCATTGGCGTTTTATTCGTGTTATTAGTGGCAGAGTAAAAAATTTTGCAAAGCAAAATAATTTAAAATAATAAAATAATTTACATTCTATACTTATTGTAGAAAGACAATACATCACAATCTTAAGCCAAAACGACAAAATTATGAGTGAAACAAACCGGCAATTCGATGAAGTGATAGCCATTTGCAGGAATATGTTCGAGAAAAAATCGAGCGATTACGGGCCAACGTGGCGAATTTTACGCCCGGAATCGGTAACCGATCAGTTGTTGATTAAAGCAAACCGCATTCGTTCATTGGAAATAAAGAAGGAAAGCAAGGTCGGTGAAGGAGTTTTTCCCGAATTTATCGGGATTGTTAATTACGGTATTATGGGGTTGATACAGCTCGAACTTGGGTATGCCGACAGTGTTGACATCACGAACGAAACGGCACTGCAACTCTTCGATAAATATATTAGTGCTGCCAAAGAATTGATGTATGCTAAGAATCATGACTATGACGAAGCCTGGCGCAGTATGCGTATAAGTTCATACACCGACTTAATTCTGGCGAAGCTGTTCCGCGTAAAGGAAATGGAAAATAAACAAGGCAAAACCATCGCGTCGGAAGGTATTGATGCAAATTATACCGATATTATCAATTATGCCTTGTTCGGTTTGATAAAACTTCACTTTGGAGAAGAATAGTTCGGTTGTTTTGCTGAATATTTCAATGTCACAACAAACCAGTCTGTCGATTGACAGGTTACGTGAACGCAGTGAGCAAATTACCATTGAGTTATGCGAAGCGAATAACAAATTCCAATATGAATAATAAATTTTGCAAATAATTCAATAATGAATTCCCGAAACAAACTCATCAAAATCATAACTGAATTGTCCCGAATTATCGTCGGAGTTACTTTTGTTTTTTCCGGATTCGTAAAAGCGGTTGATCCGTTGGGGTTTACCTATAAAATTCAGGATTATCTTATATCGTTTAACCTTACCGAGTTTTTTCCCTTAGCCTTGCCGGCAGCCGTTATTTTGGTAGTTTTTGAATTTCTGATAGGTGCTTTTTTGTTACTGGGAATTTATCGGAAGCCAACGGTAATACTCGCCGCTGTTTTTATGGCATTTTTCCTTCCTCTCACGCTTTGGATCGCGCTGAAAAATCCGGTTAAAGATTGCGGCTGTTTTGGTGATGCTCTGATAATCAGCAATTGGGAAACCTTTTATAAAAACATCGTTTTAGGAATTTGTGCGTTTGTTTTATTACTTTATTACAAAAAAATCACTCCTTTATTTTCTGCAAAAGCCGCGCGATGGGCAGCGATTTTTTTAGTGATTTTCGGATTTGCTTTTGCCGTTTATAACGTGGTTGAACTGCCGGTTTTCGATTTTCGTCCTTTTCATATCGGTGCCAATATTCCCGAAAATATGTATGTCGATCCCACAAAAGCCGATGTAGTGGAAAATGTATTCATTTACAGTAAAGATGACGTAGAACAGGAATTTACAGAAGAAAATTATCCATGGAACGATTCCACCTGGACGTTTGTAGGGATGAAGACGAAAGTGATAAAAGAAGGTGAAAAACCAAAAATCGAAGATTTTCATATTGCGGATTTAGTTACGGGAGAAGATATTACACAGCAAATTTTATCGGATGCAAATTACAATTTTCTGATGGTTTCGTATTTGCTGGAGGAAATGAGCGAAAAGTATCTCAACGATTTTAAAAACACGGCTAATTTTGCAGAAAATAATGGATTCAATTTTTATTGTATTACTTCATCGTCTGCCCATTATATCGAAAAATGGAGTGTAAAGAACAATACCGATTTCCGGTTTGCTCACGCCGATGAAAGGATGCTTAAAACAATGATACGCGCCAATCCGGGATTGATGCTACTGAAAAATGGAAATGTTATAAATATGTGGAACGATAGCGAAATTCCCGATTTCGATTCAAAAGGTGTAAAAAACTTCGCAAAAACTGAAGGATTGAAAACGAACTTTTGGGGTAAATTAATGGTTATATTGTTGATATTCCTTATTCCGCTTTTATTATTGAAATTGTGGGATATCAGATCAACTGGAAAATCAAATAACACAACAGTGTTGTGTCAGGTCAAGAGTTCCGAATATTGAGTTTCGAGTTTAAAACCCGCTTATTCATAAGAACTTACAATATACGTCATTTAATAATTGACACAACTGTTTAATAAAAATTTTTGAAAAAATATTTTAGATTTTTCACTATGTTCAGGGTAATATTTTTAGGTTTTAGGTGATTGTTGTTATATTGAACGAAATGAAATATCTAATGATCTCTTGGAAACTGTAACTTCAAAATATTATAAAAACAAAAATTATGAGAAAAAAGATTGTAGCAGGTAACTGGAAAATGAACAAAAATCTACAGGAAGGGTTGGTTTTGGCACAAGAACTTGATGCCGCGTTGAAAGGGAAATCGATTAATTGCGATGTTGTTATCGGAACTCCGTTCATTCATTTGGCAAGCGTGACAAATGCCGTTGACACTTCAAAAATTGGCGTGGCCGCACAAAATTGTGCCGATAAGGCATCGGGCGCTTATACCGGTGAGGTTTCTGCCGAAATGGTAGCTTCAACAGGAGCAACATACGTGATTTTAGGGCACAGCGAACGTCGGGCATACTACCACGAAACACCCGAAATTCTGAAAGAAAAAGTATTATTGGCGCTGGCAAATAACCTTACGCCTATTTTCTGTGTCGGTGAAGTGTTGGAAGAACGCGAAGCCAACAATCATTTCGATGTGGTTAAATCGCAGATCGTAGAGTCATTGTTTGATTTATCGAAAGAAGATTTTTCAAAAATCGTATTGGCTTATGAACCCGTTTGGGCTATCGGAACCGGTAAAACCGCAACTGCCGGTCAGGCTCAGGAAATGCACGCATTTATCCGCAAAACTCTCACCGAAAAATACGGAGAAGAAGTGGCTAAAAACACATCCATCCTTTACGGTGGAAGCTGCAATGCTTCAAATGCGAAAGAATTGTTCTCCAACCCCGATGTTGATGGCGGATTAATCGGCGGAGCATCGTTGGGAGTTGACAAATTTATGCCCATAGTTGAGGCATTTTGACTCTTTAAATTATTTTACCACAGATTTGAACCCAAGTCTGTGGTAATTCTCTATCTTTGCACAAATTTTTTGAGCATGAAGATATTATCTAAAATATTGCTTTTGTCCGTTTTCTTGATGTTTTGCTTTAGTGCCATTGCGCAAACTCAAAAGCAACGCAAAGAAATCATAGACGAGCTAAATACCGTAAAATTCGGGCAGGGCAAGGTGACGGTTTTCGAAGACAGAGCCATTGAAGAGATTCTCGGGCGCAGTATGGCTCCGGCAAGAACGGTCTATTCAACAGCAGACGGAGTGCAATTCGTAAGAATGCGTGGATTTAAAATTCAGGCATTTTCCGGAAATAATCAACGGACTTCAAAAAACGAAGCATATTACAAGCAGGGACTAATTAACACGTCGTTTCCTGAACAAGAAACTGTCGTAACTTTCGATTCTCCTTTCTGGCGTTTACGTGTCGGGAATTTCAAAACCCGTGAAGAAGCTACCGCGATGCTGAATGATATGCGGAAAACTTTTCCCGCTTTCGGCAGAGAAATGTATGTTGTAATAGACGAAGTGAAAATTCCTCTTGAACAACTTCAAGAACAATAATGCACCTGATGTCATTAGAAGAAATAGAAAACAAAAAAATAATCATAGCGGATCACATGAAAGATGTGATCTCGTTGCTGGGTGAAGATGTAACCCGCGAGGGATTAGTTAAAACGCCCGATCGTATAGCGAAAGCCATGCAATACCTTACCAAAGGTTATTACCAGGATCCCGAAGAAATTCTGCGTTCTGCACTTTTCAAGGAAAATTATCGGCAAATGGTTATCGTAAAAGATATCGATTTGTTTTCGTTGTGCGAACATCATATGCTGCCGTTTTTCGGAAAAGCGCATGTGGCCTATATTCCCGACGGATACATTACCGGATTAAGTAAAATTGCACGGGTGGTAGATGTTTTTGCCCACCGTTTACAAGTACAGGAGCGGTTAACCACGCAAATAAAGGAATGTATTCAGAAGACGCTTAACCCTATGGGTGTGATGGTAGTGATTGAAGCGCAACACATGTGTATGCAAATGCGTGGTGTTGAAAAACAAAATTCCATAACCACCACTTCCGATTTTACAGGAGTTTTTAAGGAGCAAAAAACCCGAGAAGAATTCATCGCGTTGATAAAATAACCGTTTGGGGATTGATGTTGAACGTTTTGGTTCTTCTTAATAGCCTTGTCTCCCAGCCGTCTCGTCACCCTTTCTTCCCCATTCGTTTCCGGTCGTTTTCATCCAAAAGAATTTTTCGCAATCGCATAGCTTTGGGCGTAACTTCCACGTACTCATCTTCTTTTATGTATTCCAGCGCTTCTTCGAGACTGAAAATGATGGGCGGAGCCAATTGTGCCTTGTCGTCACTTCCCGATGCACGAACGTTAGTCAGTTTTTTCGATTTTGTAACGTTAACCACTAAATCGCCTTCTTTGTTATGTTCACCAACGACTTGTCCTTCGTACACATTGGTTTGAGGTTCGATAAAAAAGTGTCCCCTATCCTGAAGTTTGTCTAATGCATACGCAAAAGCATTTCCCGATTCCCCGGCAATAATGGAACCGTTTTGTCGTTTTTCGATATTGCCTTTCCAAGGCTGAAATTCCAGAAACCGGTGTGCCATAATGGCTTCGCCTGCAGATAACGTAAGAACGATATTATTTAACCCGATAATACCGCGCGACGGAATGATAAATTCAATATGCATGCGATCGTTCTTACTTTCCATGCTCTTCATTTCGCCTTTCCGACGAGAGATAACATCGATGATTTTACTGGCCGATTCCTCGGGAAGATTTACCGTAAGTTGTTCCACCGGCTCGTATTTTTCTCCGGCGATGTCTTTGATGATTACCTGCGGCTGTCCCACCTGTAATTCGTAGCCTTCGCGACGCATCGTTTCAATCAAAACCGACAAGTGCAAAACACCCCGACCGAAAACCGTCCACGAATCGGAACTGTCTGTTTCTTCCACATGCAACGCCAAATTTTTGTCCAATTCGCGCATCAGCCTTTCGTAGATATGACGCGATGTTACGTATTTCCCATCTTGACCGAAAAACGGCGAATTGTTGATGGTAAAAAGCATTGACATTGTGGGTTCGTCAATGGCAATCGGATCGAGCGGTTCCGGCTTTTCCATGTCAGTAATGGTATCGCCAATTTCAAAACCATCGATACCAATCAACGCACAAATGTCGCCCGATGAAACCGCATCGGTCTTAACCCTACCTAATCCTTCAAAAATATCCACTTCCTTGATGCGGATTTTGCTGATACTTCCGTCGCGTTTGCAAAGCGCATAATCTTTATTGGCCTCAATAACTCCCCGATGAACGCGCCCTATGGCAATTCTGCCCACATAGTTGGAATAATCGAGTGAAGTAATGAGCATTTGCGGTGTTCCCCGCAACGATTTGGGTGCAGGAATATAGTTGACTATCGCATCAAGAAGCGGGATAATGTTGGTGGAAGGTTTTTTCCAGTCGTCAGACATCCAGCCTTGCTTAGCTGAGCCATAAACGGTAGGAAAATCCAGTTGGTCTTCGGTAGCGTCGAGGCTGAACATCAAGTCGAAAACGTTCTCCTGAACTTCTTCGGGACGACAGTTGGGTTTATCCACTTTATTAATTACCAAAATGGGTTTTAATCCGATTTCCAGTGCTTTTTGCAGAACGAACCGAGTTTGCGGCATAGGCCCTTCGAAGGCATCTACCACCAGCAGGCACCCATCGGCCATGTTAAGCACCCGTTCCACTTCGCCGCCAAAATCGGCGTGTCCAGGTGTATCGATAATGTTTATTTTTACATCTTTATATTGAATGGAAACATTTTTGGATAAAATGGTGATGCCTCGTTCCCGTTCCAGATCGTTGTTATCGAGTATTAAATCATCGGTGTGCTGATTTTCTCTGAACAGGTTTCCGGCAAGAAGCATTTTGTCCACCAAAGTAGTTTTTCCATGATCAACGTGAGCAATGATGGCGATATTGCGAATTTTTTGCATAAAAACAATCTTTTTTTGGGCTGCAAAGGTACGCTTTTTCAGTGAAAAGTAGGTGAATCACAACATTTTTGTTGTAAAATATTTATTTAAAGTTAACAACTATGAATTAATAACATAAAACTGTTATATATAGTTATATTATTATTATCAATAGTTGCAGTTCCGAAAATTTATTTACATTTGTAGCAGAATCTTATAAAACACGGCAGTATGAAAAGATTAACAGATAAAGAAGAAGAAGTAATGCAGTTCTTATGGGATAACGGGCCTTTGTTTGTTCGTGAAATACTTGAGTTTTATCCTGAACCGAAACCACATTATAACACCGTTTCTACCGTTATTCGTGTGTTGGAGGAAAAGAAATTTGTTGACCACAAAACGTATGGCAATACTTATCAGTATTTTACTATTGTTTCACAGGAAGAATATAAAGGAAAAGCGCTTAAAAAAGTGGTGTCCCAGTATTTCGATAACTCCTATACCAATGTGGTTTCCACGTTGATCGAAGAAGAACGATTATCGATAAATGAATTGAAAAAGCTCATTAAGAAGATAGAAAAAGGTAAAAAATAATTCGCCGAAGATGGAAAATTTAATTATATACCTGCTCAAGTCAACCATTTGCCTGGTGGTATTTTCAGTATTTTTCCGGTTGCTGTTGATGAAAGAAACTTTTTTTCGTTTTACCCGTTTCACGTTGATTTTGGGATTGATAGTTTGCAGCATTTTACCTTTTGTGAAACTTAAATTCGAAAAATCATACGCTTTTCAGCAAACTATTTATCAACTCGAAGAAACGCTATTGCCGGAAAAAATTGCGAAAAACGAAAATAAACCTGTATTGCAAAGCAATGAATTAGCTGCTACGGACATCGCTTTTGAAACAGCGGTTTCTCCGGTTGCAAGTACCGAAAGAAATGATAAAACGATTTCCTGGTTTATGATTTTAGTTGCGGTTTATTGGCTGGGTGTTGCTGCAATGCTTATGCGTTTTGTCGGTTCTTTTGTCAGTCTCAATCGTTTGCTAAGAAAGAGCAGAAAGATTGATTCGGAAGAATATCATTTAATCATCACTCCTGAAAATGTAATACCGTTCAGTTTTTTCCGGTATATCGTTTTATCTGAAAAAGATTATCGGGAAAACCCTAACGAAATTATCCTGCACGAAAAAATGCACATCCGCAAAAGACACAATATTGATGTGGTTTTTTCGGAACTCTTTCTTACCGTACACTGGTTTAATCCAATGGTTTGGTTACTGTGCCGCGATTTACGTGAAATTCATGAATACGAGGCCGATAACGCCGTCATTAATGCCGGTATTGAAGCTCAAAAATACCAAATATTATTAGTCAAAAAAGCTGTTGGCGAAAGGCGCTTCACTTCCGTTGTCAATAGTTTTAATCAATCAAAAATTAAAAACAGAATTACTATGATGTTAAAAAAAGAATCATCCGAATGGGCACGGCTAAAAGTATTGTTTGTTGTGCCGTTGGCTGTTGCCGCTTTATTGGCGTTTGCACAGCCCGAAAATACTGAAGAGCAGTTTAACGACTATGTGAACCGAAAAAATGCGATGGATTATTTCCTCTCAGTCAGAAAAGAACAAAAAGATGACTACGTAGCTTATCTTTACATAAGTACAAACGAGCAATTTTTTGTTATTAATGAAGCGGTTAAGGATGCTGTTTCTATCAGAGCCATCGATTTGAAAGACAAATCCGACCTACCTCAAATCTTTAGTGAGTTAATTGCAAAAAAAGTTGGTGAAACTACATCAACTCCTATCGATTTTATTTTAGGCGCCGAAAATGACACCAAAATGAAGAACGTTTCAACTGTAAAAGAGGCTATGAGGGAAGCATATGACAGTTGGTGTGGAAGTGTTTCAAACCAGAGAAATATTCCGCTTAACAAGATAACAAAAGATTTTCCTTTGTCAATAACCTATACATCCGTTCAGGCCAATGACCCCGGAGATATTGAAAAGCTGGTACAATCCAATCCGTTTTTTTATTGGGAACAGGTGCAAAAGTTTTGTAAGGAGAAAGGAATTGAACCGAAAAATTTGGCAAAGGAGTTCGTAAGCGCTAAAACGAACCGTAATTTATTGGTATCATTAATTAATTCGAAAAATCAGATTATGTTTCAAGGAATTAGCACTAACTGGCTAAAAACAAGTGAAGAAGCTTCGAGTGATAAAGCAATAGAAATGCTAAAAAGCATGATCATTGAAATGATGTCGAAAAACAAAAATAATCCCATTTTTTTCAGTTTGCAAACCGATGTAACAGCTTCAACTGCTGGTGTAATACATTTCATAAACAATACGCTTCCTGTGGCTTATGAAGAAGCATTGAAAGAAATTTCGGAAAAAGAAAACATTTCGCTTAGTCAATTGATGACTGATAAACCGTTGTTGTTTGTTTGTGCCAATCCGAGAGCTTTTTCGAAAGACAGTAAATCAAGAGTAGGACAGATTGAACAGAACCGAAATTCTTCAGTCATTCGAATTACTACTCAAAAAGAAAGCAAGGAAGAAATGTCCTATTTCAGAGTGGTTGTTTACAATAATGAGGAAGATGCGAGTATTGTAGCCATGGGATTAAAAGCGCTTTCTGATGAACCCGAAGATGAAAATATTCGTCAGGAACTTGTTTTCGGGACGCCCTTAAATCCTGTAGATGCTGCTCTTGTAAGTATTAGTAGCGATTTATCCAAGATGAATCTTGAAAGTGTAAACAAGATGTTGAATAAGAAATTCCAACCTAAAAAATCTTATTTTGTATTGAATTGGTAGATTTTGGTTTTTGAAAGAGTTTTAACCCGTATTATTCACGGTTTTAGCTTTACCTCTGCTACCGCATGAATCTCTTCGCATGGTAATCAACCACACGATAGAATCGTGCGGTAGCAATGAGACGCGCACATAAGCCGTCATATGCTTATTCTTTCTCGAAAAAACTGAAATGTACATTGCCGTATTTTCGTTCTTTCTTAAAAAGAGGAAGATGCGAGAAATTGAGTTTTTTTGAATGCTCCATCACAAAAATGCCTCCTTCTTTCAACATATCTTTTTCGAGGATAAGAAACGGGATTTTTGCTGCATCGGGTAAATCGTATGGCGGATCGGCAAAGATAAGGTCGAATTTTTGTTTTACCGATTGCAAGTACTTGAACACGTCGGCTTTTATCGGGAACAATTCTTTTGCGCCCAATATTTCCTGAGTTTTGCAAATAAAGTTGTAATGATTTTGGCTTGCTTCAACACTTATTACGAAAGGACATCCGCGCGATACAAACTCCAAAGCTATGCTTCCCGTTCCCGAAAACAAATCCAGCACCGTGCTTTCTTCCCAGTCTACCAGGTTGTTGAGCACGTTGAACAGGCTTTCGCGAGCGAAATCGGTGGTAGGCCTCGCTTTCAGATTGGCAGGAACCTGAATCCGCCTCGATTTGTATTTTCCGCTGATTATTCGCACAACGTTTTATGTTTGACGTTATAAAGTTTAATGTTTTTAAGGTCTATTATCCCAAAATCTCCGCCTCACGCCCAAGGCTCACCGCCAACAACACATCGGTTGGAATATAACTGTAATTTTCTGGAACATCCAATTTCAATGATTCCACGTTTTTAATAAGTTTTTTCAGCGTGTCGATACCTCCTTTATTATCCGGTAAATTTCCCGAAAGAATCAGTAAATCGGAATTTTGATCCAATTGTTGTTTTTCCCAAACGTTCACAATATTGTAGAGCGCATCAAATTTATCCTTGTTCGGATAGGTATTGGCAGATAATAATTTTTCGTCCGAAAAGCATATAACGGAAATCATATCGTCGTGAAAATCCACAAAACACCTGTTTCGTCCTTCTTCAACGCAACAATTGGCAAAATAAGGAAGAAGATAAGTTTTATAACTGAAAAAAGACGGATTCCATAAATTCCTGCTTAGAAACGAATAAATTTCTTCATTTAAATCAAAAAGAACGCGATAAGAGCCTTCGGCAATATAATTATTCAAAACTCTTTCGCTCTTGCCATGAATATTAAATTCAAAAATATCTTTTACCTTTTTCTTTTCGAAATACGCATCGGGAACAGTTGTATATCGGGGTGAAACAATGGTGACTAATGCCTTTTGAAAAGGTTGTGAAAAAAAATTAACCTCGAAAAAAGTTTTTTTAATATTCTCGATCAGCGATAAATTCTTACTGAAATTTGTTTCCTGAAAATGGAATACCGATTTATCAAAGGATGAAAAAATGCAAAAAGAAAATCCATCCGGTGTTAGCCGAATGGATAAAATATACTTTTCCGACTGAGCTAAATCAATATTTTCCGGTAAAAACATAACTTAAGCAGTATTTACTGCCGAAAATTATTCCCAGTTACCGGCGTTATTATTAGCAACCTGAAGCGAACCAACCATCATACCCGGATATTTGTCGCCCGGACGATCCAATACTTCCTGAATCTTCTGGCCTACTAATTTCCTATCCAGATCACTTAAATAAGCGGAATAAGGTGTTTTTGCTTCAAAAACCTGCACCGGATAACCCGAAGCAGTAATCAGAGAATCTACCGCCATTTCAAACTTAACACCTTCTGCAAAAGGAACAAAAGCCAATGAATCGGGATTAATTTTTCTGTTTGGGAAAAGCACTTCGACCGCAGGTGCGAAAATAGAGTCACGCATGAGTTGTGGCGCATTTTTACTTTCATCCCACAAACCGGCCGCACGAATAGCTTTTTCGTTTCCTGTACGGATAATGCTCATTGCTTTTGCTTCGGTCATTCCGGCTTCTAACTGTTCTTCGGTAAGATCTCCCGATCTGGCAATGGTTGCTACTTTACCGCTTTTGATGAAGTCTGCTAATTCGTTGAAATCAGCCGTGTATGAACCTTTCTGTGTACGATAAGCAACCTGTGTGGTGCGTATATCAACCAACCGTTGAATTACTTCTTTGTCGCGACGTTCAACTTCCTTATTAAAACGTTCCATTCCTTGGATACTTTCCCAGCTAAGATAGCCTAAAAGAATAATTGCTGCTCCTAAAAGCACTCTTACTACAACTTTCATGGATGTTTGTTTTTAAATTTTTTATTGAGTTTTAAATTATTATTTTTGATTTTAGAATACAAATTTAGAAAAAGAATAATAAATGTACTACATTTACCGCAAAAATAACTCAAAAAAATGATAAATCGGTATTTTATCGAAAAAATCAACGAAAATTTCACCTTCGATTTTACTGCCGATCAACGTTCTGCAATTGCAAAGATAGTTGATTTTCTTTATGCACAAACAAATAATCAGGTCTTTTTACTGAAAGGATATGCGGGAACGGGAAAATCTTCCCTTGTCAGTAGTTTAGTTAAAACGATGGTGCAATTCAATCAGAAAGCAGTTTTGTTAGCTCCGACCGGACGGGCGGCAAAAGTTTTTTCGGCGTATGCCGATCAGCCTGCGTTTACCATTCACAAGAAAATTTACCGGATGGACAAGTTTACGGAAGGTCCGGGAAATTTTTTATTAGCCGAAAATAAACACAAACACACGCTGTTTCTCGTGGATGAAGCATCGATGATAAGCAATGATAACAGCGAGTTCTCCATTTTCGGTTCGGGGAGATTGCTCGATGATTTGATGGAGTATATTTACACCGGCGAAGGAAATCGGTTGTTGCTGATAGGTGATACCGCTCAATTACCTCCTGTGCAACAGGAATTCAGTCCGGCACTGGACGAAAAAACAATAGAATCTTTTTTCTTCGAAGTGGTTACCTGTACGCTTACCGAGATTGTGCGCCAATCGGAAAAATCGGGAATTCTCGTTAATGCAACCAAGTTGCGAAATGCCCTGCAACACGGGAATACGGTTGATTTCCCGAAGCTGAATGTTACAGCTTACAGCGACGTGAAAACGATAACCGGAACCGAACTCATAGATGCGATTTCTACGGCTTATAATCGCGACGGGATAGAAGAGACCATCGTTATTTCGCGCTCCAACAAACGAGTAAACGCTTACAATATGGGTATACGCAACACAGTGTTGTATCGGGAAGAAGAACTTTCTACCGGTGATTTGCTGATGATCACCAAAAATAATTATCACTGGGCAAACGATATCGAAAACATCGATTTTTTAGCCAATGGCGAGTTTGTGGAAGTGGTTCGTATTCGGCGTCAGGAAACGATGTATGGGTTTCGTTTTTGTAATGTTTTGCTTCGTCATAAAGATTACGATGTGGAATTTGAAGCAAAAATCAATCTCGACAGCCTCCATACCGAAGTGCCTGGACTTACCCACGAACAGCAAGAACAACTCTTTACTGCAGTTATGGAAGATTATGCCGATATTTTCCGAAAAGGCGATCGGTATAAAAAAGTGAAGGAAAATCCTTATTTCAATGCATTGCTTGTAAAGTACGGATATGCCGTTACCTGTCACAAAGCACAAGGCGGAGAATGGAAAAATGTGTTCTTAGACTTGGGTTACGTGAATAAATCGTATATGGGCGATAATTTCTACCGTTGGCTTTACACTTCAATAACAAGAAGTTCGCAAATGTTATATCTTGTGAATTTACCGAACGATTTTATTGAACAAAACAAATAATTATTACTTTTGTGCTATAAAATATTAGTTGGTTTAACCCACAGATACTTACTTAATAATTTATTGATAAAAGTTTTGGAAAAGAAAAACGAATATATTAACAGACTACTTCAAAACTTGCAAAGCCTTGAAGCAAAGGTTTCGGCCATTAAACAGGAAGAAACAGTTTCATTTTCCTTTTTCCGAGATGCATTTCAGAAAGGACAGGAGGTCATGGGCCTGCTTCACGAATTGGAAATGCTTCAGATAGAAGATATGAAACGGCAAATGGAAAAATTAGTGTTGTTTTTATCGGAAACCGAAAACCGAAAACCCGTTGAAGAGCAGATTTTATCGGAAAAAAACGAAAAAATTATTCAGGAAGAGAAAATTGTCCGCAGAAATGTTTATGCCGAAGGCATTGCTTTGCCCACTTACACCAATCCAAGAACCGTAGAACCGAAAAAAGAAGAGGTTATTGAAGAAATTCCCGTGCTTCGGTCGGTAAACGATATTATTCAAGCGTCGCCAACGAAATTAGACGTTAAACGCAGTTTGAGCCTGAATGATCGTTTTTACTACCAACGCGAATTATTCGATAACGATCGCGAAGCGATGAATTCGATGATGCTTAGGCTCAACGCTTTTGACAATTACGAGGATACGGAACGGTATTTACGGGAAAAAACGTCGTGGGATTTTAAAGATGAAAAAGTGAAAAGTTTTTTGGAACTCCTTAAAAAGGGTTTTGAATGAAAATGAATGTAAAGACGCGATGTTTAACGCCTTTACCCATAAATTGCAATGGGCAAATTAATAGTGGTGCCAACACCAATCGGAAATCTGGAGGATATAACGTTAAGAGCGATTAACGTGCTGAAAAATTGTGATTTAATTCTTGCTGAAGATACCCGTACAAGCGGGATTCTGCTGAAACATTTCGGCATTGAAACCCGAATGCAGTCGCATCACAAGTTCAACGAACATCAAACAGCAATGCACATTGCAGAACGCATAAAAGCCGGAGAGACCATAGCGCTTATATCGGATGCCGGCACTCCGGCTATTTCCGATCCGGGTTTTCTGCTTGTTAGAGCTTGCGTTCAAGAAGGTGTTGATGTGGAATGTTTACCGGGTGCAACGGCATTTGTTCCGGCGTTAGTAATGTCGGGACTGCCTAACGATCGGTTTTGTTTCGAAGGCTTCTTGCCGCAGAAAAAAGGCCGTCAAACCCGATTGAAAGAGCTGTCGGAAGAATCGCGAACAATGGTGTTTTACGAATCGCCTTATCGGGTAGTAAAAACGCTCACGCAATTAGCCGAATTTTTGGGAGAAAGCAGAAATGCTTCCGTGTCGCGTGAAATATCCAAAATATTCGAAGAAACTGTCCGCGGCACTTTATTAGAACTCATTACCCATTTTACGGTACATGAACCCAAAGGGGAATTTGTGATAATTGTAGAAGGAAAATCGAAATAAGGAGTTTAGAGTTGTCGGTTATGAGTACGGAAATTCAGATTAAACTCTAAACCCCGAACATTTAATCTGCCGGAATAGGTGGTAACGACTATAAACATCGAACATCAAACGTCAAACATTTTTGAATTAGAATCGTTTATTAACAATAAAAGTATTGAATTATGAAAAAAGTATTCATTTTATTACTCGCTGCAGGAGCTTTGTTTTCCTGTACCAATTTCGGGAAAAAAGTGACCGAAACCGATGAATATCTAAAACTGCAAGCAGAACGGGATTCCCTACAAGCGGTTTTAACAACATCGGAAGCCGAAACTCAGGAAATGATGGCTGTAATCAGCGAAGTGGAAGCAAACTTCGATAAAATCCGCGAAGCGGAAAAGTACATCTCCACTCAATCTGCACAAAGCGGCGAAATGAGTCAGGACACCAAAAAAAGGGTGAGCGACAATTTCCAGATGATTCAGGAAATCTTGAAACGGAACAAAGCACAATTGGCTGATTTGAACAAGAAGTATGCTGCAAGCAATAAACAAGTGGCATCGCTGCAAAGTACCATCGATAGATTGAACAAGGAAATGCAGGAAAGTTCGGCAAGATTAGTTGCGTTGCAGGGCGAATTAGCTAAACGCGATGAAACAATTGCCCAATTATCGAGCGATATCAGCGAGATAGCACAACATGCAGAAGAACAATTCGTTACTATTAAAGAACAGGACAAATCGCTACACACGGCTTATTATGTATTCGGCACAACCAACGAACTGAAGGAACAGAAAATCCTATCGGGTGGATTCCTTAAATCTACTAAAGTAATGCAGGATACCTTCAACAAGGATTATTTCTTGCAGATTGACATTCGCGAAGTAACGGAAATTCCGTTGTATGCTCCAAAAGCCAAGCTTTGGTCAACACATCCCGAAGGAACTTACGAATTGGTGAAAGGCGCCAACAACAATCTTACTTTCCAGATTACCGATACCCAACGGTTTTGGAGCCTTACAAAGTATTTGGTTATTGAGGTGAATTAAGGGATTTTGGTTTCAAGATACAAGTTAATGTAGAGACGCGGCATGCCACGTCTCTACTTATTTTAAAATCTAAGGTCCAACATCTAATGTCTATTTCATACAAAAATCTTTTTATCGACCTTGACGATACGCTTTGGGACATTCACCGGAACGGTAAAGAATGTCTCGAAGAAATTTATTTCGATTACGGTTATAACGAGTTTTATCCCACGTTCGACGATTATTACAACGTGTATATGCCTTCAAATCATCATTTATGGAACCTGTACCGTCAGGGAGAAATGAGGAAAGACGAGTTAATTGTGGAACGTTTTCTGGTTCCAGTTAGGGAGTTTGGAATTGATGATGCGGAATATGCAAAATCGTTAAACGATGACTTTCTGGAACGCACTACCCGAAAAACAAGATTGATTGACGGAACCATCGATCTGCTGGATTATCTTAAACCCAAATACCGGATGCATATCCTCAGCAACGGATTTCGTGAAGTTCAGTTCAAGAAAATAGAAAACTCGGGCCTGCGGCATTATTTTGATAAGATTATTCTTTCGGAAGATGCCGGGGTGAACAAACCGCATCCCGATATTTTCACTTACGCGCTTAAAAACACCAATTCCCGTCGTGTTGAAACATTAATGATCGGCGATAGTTGGGATGCCGATATCGTGGGGGCGCAAAAGAGCCGAATCGCGCAAATTTGGTTCAATCCTGCCAATGTTCCGGCAGAGAGTTTTGAACCGACTTATACTGTGAAAACCTTACAGGAAATAAAAGAAATTTTGTAGTTGCGGATTACGGGGTGCGAGTTATGAGTTTGGATTGTTACACAGAGAACTTCACTGCCAACTCATTACTGTCGTCTCAACGGCATTGTCATACATCTTGGTCCGCCACCACCGCGCGGAAGTTCTGAACCGTCAAGTGTAATGACGCATTTCCCGGAAGTTTCTATATCGAATTTTCCACTGATTACATCTCTGGCACGAACAATTTCGAAACCGTTTTTGTTTAATTCTTCCAATGTATTAACATTTCGGGCATACGAAAGTACCTTGCCGGGAGCGATTGCCAGAAAATTGGCTCCGCTGTGCCATTGTTCACGCTCCTGATCCCAGTCGTCGGCTTTTCCGCCGCAAATAATCGGTTCAATATCCATCCCCAATTTTCTCAATGCAGATGGAATATTGTTTATTTGTGAAATTTTACTCACTTTTCCGTTTTCAATCTGGATAAGTACGGTTCTATACGGATTGTTACTCAAAATCAGCGGCTTATAAACCATAGCCATATTTTTGTCCAAAAAGGTAAATACCATATCCAAATGGATAAACGATTCCGGTGTTTCCGGCAACTGTTGCACAATGATATACTTTTTACACGGTTTTTCTTTGCATAGTTCATGAATTAACAAATCGATAGCTTGCGGGCTGGTGCGCACACCACTCCCGATTAACAAAATATCTTCGCGTGCAACCAACACATCGCCACCTTCTATTTTCACCAGAGGGTTGTTTTGTGAAATATCATACATATTCGTAATATTCCCATCGAAAAATCTACTTTTGAGAATTGCTTCCATGATAAACGATTCTCTCATGCGTACCACATTTGCCATTTTACACACCAACGATGTTTTACCAATGGTTACCAATGTATCGCGGGTAAAATAAAAATTATACAGAGGTTGCAACGCATAATATTCTTCTTTCAGAAAATCGGTCAAGGTTTTCACCTGCATCGGAAGTCCTTCAATCAATATTCTTGTTAAATGCTTAGATGTAAGGTTTAAGAGATAATCGAAGTAATCTTCCGCTTGTTCCGCAACACATATTTTTTGAAGCAATGAAAATCGTTGTTCAGGAATTTCAAGCACTTTTTCCAACAGGTCCGAAACATTATATACCAGCGATGTTTTTTTTAATACACCTTGCAATTGGGCGTATTCTTTTTGTGCAATGGAAAGATTTAGAATATCGCTGTATAGCGCCCGTTGCGCGTTTTTCGGCGTCATGTTTTCTACTTCCGGACCCGGATAATGCAACATTACAGCTTCCAGCTTTCCAATTTCCGATTGGACATTTAAGGTGAGTTTATTATTGGTCATAATACGTATAATTTTATATAAAGCACAAAAATACTAAATTTTAAGCAATCGGACTTTCTCGTTATCCATGTATTTTTACAATCAATGGCTTTCAAAATGTCAGCGATAATTGTTTATTTCAAAAAAATCAGATTTATGAGTGTCTTTTTGATAAAAATAGTATATCTTTGCTTTTAAAAATCAACTAATCTAATCTTAATTGTTATGAAAAAAAATGTCATTATCATTGGAGCCGCCGGAAGGGACTTCCACAACTTCAACACGTTTTTCAAGGAAAATAAAAATTACAATGTTGTTGCTTTTACGGCAGCGCAAATTCCGTATATCGACGGAAGAGCATATCCTGCTGTTTTAGCGGGAGAAGAGCTTTATCCCGAAGGTATTCCTATTGTTCTTGAATCAGAATTGCCTAAGCTGATCAAAGAAAAAAACGTACAAGATTGTATTTTCTCCTACAGCGATGTGCCTTACCCGCAGTTAATGCATTTGAGTGCAATTGTAAATGCTGCCGGAGCAAATTTTATTTTGTTAGGGCCCAACGAAACCATGCTTAAGAGTACAAAACCGGTAATTGCCGTGGTTGCCACACGTACGGGATGCGGTAAATCGCAAACTTCGAGAACGGTGGTGGAAGATTTGATGAAGCGCGGACTAAAAGTGATTGTCGTGCGCCATCCGATGCCTTACGGCGATTTAGCAGCACAGGCAGTTCAACGTTTTGCAACGGTGGAAGACCTGGCAAAACACAAATGTACCATCGAAGAGATGGAGGAATACGAACCGCACGTAGTAAGAGGAAACGTAATTTACGCAGGTGTTGATTACGAAAGTATTTTGCGTCATGCCGAAGAAGACCCCGACGGATGTGACGTGATTTTATGGGACGGCGGAAACAATGATTTCTCGTTTTACAAACCCGATCTTACCATCACCATTGCCGATCCGCACCGTGCCGGAGCCGAAATGAATTATTATCCCGGAGAAGTAAATTTAAGACTTGCCGATGTGGTGGTAATCAATAAAATGGATACGGCTTCGCCGGAAGGCATTCAAACGGTACGAGAAAATATTGCCAAGGCCAATCCGAAAGCAGTGGTGGTAGATGCTGCCAGCCCCGTTAAAATCAATAATCCTGAGTTGATACGCGGAAAGCGTTGTTTGATTGTAGAAGATGGACCGACATTGACGCACGGCGAAATGAAAATCGGGGCGGGAACAGTTGCCGCTAAAAAATACGGATGTGCCGAAGAAGTTGATCCGCGTCCGTACATAGTGGGTGAATTAGCCGAAACGTTCAAGGCATATCCGAATATCGGAACCATACTTCCTGCCATGGGGTACAGCGCTCAGCAATTGAAAGACCTCGAAACGACTATCAATAACGTCGATTGCGATACAGTAGTTATCGGTACGCCCATCGATTTGAACCGACTAATTAAAATCAACAAACCAACCGTGCGTGTTCATTACGATTTACAGGAAATCGGAACCCCCACGTTACACGATGTATTGGATGATTTTGTGAAAAAACATAATCTCGGATAAGATTCAAGAAGTTTTATAAATACAAAATGAGTTCGGTGTTGATTTGCCGAACTCATTTTGTATATGCTTTTGCAAAATTTTGCTATAACTATTTTTACGGCTTGAACGATGTAAACATCTTAAAGCTGTTTGCAGGAACGGAGATGTTCATTGTCGAGCTTGTTACATCGAGCGTTTCTGTACTATTCATATAATTGTACCATGTTCCCGTTTCGGGGAAAGAGGTTGTAGCGTTGATACTTGCATTTGTGAAGTTGCCCACAACCACCACCTGTTTGTTGTTCCCAAACGATGAAACTGTGAGAAAACGTCCGTTATTCCAAAAAGTGGCTGTTACTTGCCAAGTGAGCGAAGCGGTAGGGGTAAACAGCTCGCTGTGCTTAAATCGGAAATCAATCAATTTAGCGTAAGTGTCGTGCAGTTGCTTGCGTTCTGATACATCTAAATACTCCCATTTAATCGGTTTTTTACCTGTGCGTCCGTTTTCCTCAATAGAAATATCGTATCCTATTTCACCGAATTGCCATACCATTTTCGGACCGGGAACGGTAAAGAAGAAAGCTGCATTGGTACCTAATTGCGACATTCGGGCGTTTAAATCGGTTTTGAGAATTCCGTTGCCCCATTGCGACTGTTTGTAAGCGGCACGCTCTTCGTCGTGACTTTCCATATAAGAGACTAAACTGTTTGTGGGTCGTGAAGAAGTTTTATAGTATGTCCCGTCGAATCCTGACTCACTTGAATATCCCATTGCCGATTGACAATATGCGTGATTCATGTTTCGCCAAACCATCATTCCTGCATTGGCAAGTTCGGTTTCCTCTTTATTATCTGCGAAATGCTCTAAAATTACTAATGCTTCGGGTTTTACGGCTTTAATCGCCGAGTTATAATCTTTTAAAATAGCAACTCGCGATGCATCGTAATTGCCTGCGGTGGATTCCGAACTGTTTTTTTGCGTAAACCCTTTGGTTAAATCAAATCGGAAACCGTCAATTTTATATTCGTTCAATAAAAATTGCAAGTTTCGTTTTACAAAATTCCTTACAAGTTCCGATTCGTGGTTGAAATCGTGGAAAACGGAGTAGGGGTGGGGCGCATCCACATTAAAATAGGGGTTGTTTGCTGCTGTTTTGTTGGCGTTACTATTCCACCACATTTTTGCAAACGGATTCGCACCTGTGGCGTGGTTATACACCACGTCTAAAATTACCGCTATTCCTCGTTTGTGGCACTCATCGATAAATTGCTTGTACATTTTATCGGTTCCGTAGGCTTTATCCATCGCGAAGAAGAAGGCGGGATTGTAACCCCAACTGTCGTTTCCGTCGAATTCCTGAATGGGCATTAGCTCAATCGCGTTTACGCCAAGCGATTTTAAATAATCTAACTTGCTTAACGCACCGTTTATATCGCCCGATGAAGTGAAGTCGCGGAACAACATTTCGTAAATAACCAAATTATCGGTCGTGGGAACTGTAAAGTTGGTTACTTGCCAATTGTAGGTGTCGGGTTTGATTTTGAAAGTAGAAACAATGCCGATTCCACCTTCCGGATAGGTTTTGTTTTCGGGATAAGTAGTGGAAGAGATGTACTTATCGTTATCGGGGTCAAGAATTTTCCGACTGTACGCATCGGCTAAGCGAATGCGCTGCTCTTCGTTCGTTTTTCCTACATAATATTGAAAAGCATACTCTTTGGATGCATCCAATCCCGAAAGTGTAATCCACCAACATCCGGCAGCTTCATCGTAATACATTTGCGATTTTTCGTCGTTATTGAGTGTCCAATTATTGAAGTCGCCAATAACGTGAGCAAAATCTTTACGCACGCCACTCTTGTCTTTATCGTACAACACGAGTGTAACGGTAGAGTTATCCACGATGTTTATACCGTGCTGCAAGCCTGAGGGCATGGTTTTCATCTTTGCCGCTCCGGGTTGGAACGATTTGAATTTGTTATCGGTAACCGCAATGAAAAAGTCTTGTTCAACTCCCTTTTTGCTTCCATCGGCACTCCGAATAACAATCCCTATTTTATTGACGGGAGTTTCTCCCGAATTGAACCATGCACGAACAGAAGGAGAGAGCTTTAAGCTCCACACATTCTCTTCTGTTTTAGTCATTTTGCATTTTGCTGTGTTTTGAATCCACTCCGCGGGAACATATTGCCAAATGCCTTCCGATACAACTCCGATATGCGCATAAACATCGCCCGTAAATTTGTGTAAAGGCGAAGAAGAAGTTGCTTTAAAGGTTATTGTTAATTCTTTATCGGCATCTGCTGTTTCGGGACTCCATGAAAAACCGTCTTTTACAACAACGGGGTTCTCCGGTTTGGGTTCCGGTTTCGGAAACTCAATTTCGGGGTCTTTTCCGCAGGAGATAACGAAAAGAGTAAGAAGTAGAAAAAGGATGTTTTTTTTCATTTTATTGGGTGTTTATTTTTATAATTTCTCGACTCGCTGCTCTCCTCTTAAACTAAGAGGAGTACTCCGCGATTAGCGGAGGGAGGAGTTATGAATGAACTTACAGAGTAGTTATTTGTTTCAAAATTACAATATGAATTTACATTATGCGTGATAAAAACAAACAATCATTAAAAGAATTACGAAAAGAACTCCGTCGGAAAATGACACCGGCTGAAATAGCTCTTTGGCAAATGCTTCGTAACCGTCAGTTGGATGGTGTTCGTTTTTTTCGTCAATACAGCATAGATCATTTTATTGTTGATTTTTACTGTCCACAATTTAAATTTGCCGTTGAGTTGGATGGCGAATATCATTTTGATGAATATAGTATTGAGCGCGATAAACTCCGAACAAATCATCTTCTTAGCAAAGGCATACGTGTGTTGCGATTCGAAAACTTTGAGGTTTTTGAATATCCGCAACGAACGTTGGATGAAATTAGGAAATACTTGTACTCAGATGCTATTCCTGAAAACTTGTTGTTAAACAACACATAACCCCTCCGCTCTCCCGATTTCATTGGGTTCGCTCGTCCCCTTAACTTAAGGGGACGGTTGCGTACATTGTATATTCATACGTAATGATTTCAAAATGCACACAATCTCCGCTCCCGCATGTCTCTATCGTGTGATTGATTACCTCGCGAAAGAATTCGCGCGGGAGCGAAGGGTTATATTTTCGTAATTATTCCAGAATCAATATTTCTTTCGGGCTTAATTTCAACGTATTGTCTAACGAAACTGTTCTTCCCGAAATAACATCTTTTCCGGATTGCCTATTTTTAATAGACTCTGCATATCGGTCAAGGTTTATTTCCACATCGTTGGAAGTTCCGTTCATGAAAACGAGTATGTTTTTGTTGTCTAAATAGCGCTCATATACATACACGCCTTTTTGTAACACGTAGTGTTTCATTTTACCCTGTGCAATTACATCGTTTCCTTTTCGCCAATGCAGCAGGTGACTTAAAAAGTCAAACGCTTCGTTTTGAATGTCGTTGCGTCCTTCACGCGAAAAATGATTTTCACTGTCTCCTTCCCATC
>MVZJ01000008.1 GCA_002069095.1 Bacteroidetes bacterium ADurb.BinA174
AAAAGTACGGAAAAATTTGGGTGACCGTCTATCGGGAGGCGAACGCCGTCGTTCTGAAATTGCCCGATGCCTAGCCATCGATCCCAAATTTATCATGCTTGACGAACCTTTTGCCGGAGTCGATCCCATTGCCGTACAGGATATTCAATCGATTGTTGCACAACTAAAATATAGAAATATAGGTATCCTTATCACCGACCATAATGTAGATGAGACGCTGAGTATTACTGATCGGGCTTATCTGCTTTTCGAAGGTCGCGTTTTGTTTCAAGGAACGGCCGAAGAATTGGCTGAAAATCCAATAGTAAGAGAAAAATACTTAGGTCGTGATTTCGAATTACGCCGTAAAAACTTTAAAACGTCGCAATGAGCAGACTTCTTGCTATCGATTACGGAAAAAAAAGAACGGGAATTGCCGTAAGTGATCCACTACAAATTATTGCTAATGGATTGACAACGGTGGAGACTTCAAAAATTTTCGATTTTTTGAAATCTTATTTTGAAAAGGAAAAAGTGGAAAAGGTCATCGTAGGATTGCCTAAACAAATGAACAACGAAGCTTCTGAAAATCTGCATAGAATTGAACAATTTGTAACTCAACTAAAAAAAATACATCCAACTTTAGAGGTCGAATATTTCGATGAGCGTTTTACATCGAAAATAGCCCAACAGACTATGTTCGAAAGCGGTTTAAAGAAAAAAAACCGGCAAAACAAGGCGTTGGTAGATGAAATCAGTGCAACCATTATTCTTCAAGGATACATGGAAAGTAAAATTTACGACAAGGAGAAAGGACGTCTTGGCGAAAAAACTCGGAACTCAAAACTCATATCTGAAACATGATTTTACCAATATACATTTACGGACATCCCGTTTTAAGAAAAATAGCTAAGGATATAGATCCGGAAACTTATCTCAATTTGCAGGAGTTAATTGATAATATGTACGAAACGATGTATAATGCCGATGGCGTTGGACTTGCCGCTCCGCAAATAGGTTTGGACGACCGAATCTTCGTTGTTGATTTGAAGCCGTTGGCAGATGATGAACATCCCGAATTTAAAAATTTTAAGAAAGTATTTATCAATGCCGATATAACCGAAAAAACCGGGGAAACGGAATTAGTGGAAGAAGGCTGTCTCAGCATTCCGGGTATCCACGAAAAAGTTCCGCGCGAAGATCGGATCAGAATTAAATA
The DNA here is from genome assembly GCA_002069095.1 of Bacteroidetes bacterium ADurb.BinA174. Taxonomy (GTDB): domain Bacteria; phylum Bacteroidota; class Bacteroidia; order Bacteroidales; family Dysgonomonadaceae; genus Petrimonas. Next base: position 1,199 of record MVZJ01000008.1, read on the forward strand.
TCTCGATGAAAATTTACAACCGCACGACGAAGAATACACCGGTTACATGGCTCGTGTTATCCAACACGAATACGATCACCTTGACGGTGTTATGTTTGTTGACAGAATTTCTCCTATGCGCAAACGCATGATAAAAAGCAAGCTGGCTAACATGGAGAAGGGAAAGGTAAGTTGCAGTTATCGGGTGAGGACGGTATGAGATGTTATAGATCCAACAATTTCCCTGCCTCCTTATCCAAAAACCATATCAGATTTCCCGATACAGGTTTTACCTTAGCAGCCGGATAAATATCCTTCACATTCTTCCTCAATTCAATAATCTCTTTCACTTTTTCAGCCTTGGCGTCTCCGGTAACTAAAAATGCCACATGCTGCGCGTTATTGATCACTTTCCCCGATAGGCTCACCCGCTTTTGTTCACTATCGGGATGTGTGGCTACCACACACAGTTTATTGCTTTCCCACAATTCAATTTCCTGCGGAAAAATGGATGCTGTGTGCCCATCATCGCCCAAACCTAAGATTATCAAATCGAACGAAGGGACAGCATTCACAATTTCCACCTCCATTTGCAGTAACGTGGAATATCTCTCGGCTTCCGCCTCAGGATCGTTTTCGCCCTTGATGCGAAAAATATTTCTTTCCGGAACAGGCACGTGGTCAAGCAAATACTTTTTGGTCATGTTGTAATTGCTCTGCTCATCGGTGGGTGACACGCAACGTTCGTCGCCCCAAAAGAGAAAAATACTTTTCCAATCGATATCGTGCTGATGATTTTTCGCCCAGTAATCGAATAACAATTTTGGCGTGGAACCACCCGATAATGCCATCGTAATCCGTTCACGATCTTTTAAAATATCTTTCAGATACTCCGTAAACGAACGGTTAAGCTCTTCCTTTGTGCTGAATATTTTTGTTTGCATAAATTTTACGTTTGAGATTTCACGTTTGGGGTTTGACACCCATATCACAACTCACAATAGACCCCGTCGTCTGCTAAATTTTTACATGGATAACGCCACGTCTGGTTTTCACCTTCTATCAGATCGTCGGCGACATCAGGTCCCCAGGAACCCGAAGGATAACCATACAAAGGTGCATCGGGTTCGGTTTCCCAGTAATCGAGAATGGGCTGCACAAATTTCCACGTCAGTTCCGCACTTTCGCCTGACATGTAAAGCGTATTATCGCCAATCATGCAATCCAAAATCAACCGTTCGTACGCCTCGGGGATGTAATGTTCTTTTAGATCGGAATAATGAAAATCCACGTTTACCGATTTTACCTCGTAGCCGTTTCCTGGAACTTTCATGCCTGTTTTCAACAGAATTCCTTCATCGGGTTGGATACGCAGGATAAGCTGGTTACCTGCTTCAATAGCGCCGTCAACGGATTTAAAAAGCTGCGTGGGCGATGGTTTAAAGTGGATCACGATTTCCGAAACTCTTGTAGGCAGACGCTTTCCCGACCGGATATAAAACGGAACTCCGCTCCATCGCCAGTTATCGATAAAAAACTTCATGGCGAAATAGGTTTCGGTGCGCGAGTTTTTATTCACGCCCTCTTCGTCGCGATAACCGGCAAGGAACTTTCCTTTCACATGCGATTCGGTGTACTGGCCACGAATGACATTATTCTGCAAATCGTCTTCGCTTAACGGACGAAGCGAACGGAAAACTTTCAATTTCTCGTGCCGGATTTCGTCGGAATTTATTTTTGCTGGTGGTTCCATGGCTACCAGTGATGCTACTTGCAACAGGTGATTCTGAATCATATCGCGCAACACACCGGCATTGTCGTAATATCCGCCGCGTCCTTCTACGCCGATACTTTCGGCAGCCGTAATTTCCACGTGCTGCACGTAATTGCGGTTCCACAACGGTTCGAAAATTCCGTTCGAAAAACGGGTAACCATTAGGTTTTGCACAGTTTCTTTTCCCAAATAGTGGTCAATGCGGTAAATTTGGTCTTCGCTGAAAAAATCGGTCAACAGTTTATTTAACTCCATAGCGGATTTCAAATCGTGGCCAAAAGGTTTTTCAATTATTATGCGGCGAAAACCTTTTTGTTGTAACGTAAGTCCTTGTCCATAAATATATTTGGGAATAACGGGATATAGTTGAGGTGGCGTGGAAAGATAGAAAATATAGTTGTGGTGAAGATCGAATTTCTTGTTCAGTTCGCTCAGTTTTCTCTTTATTAGTTCGTAATCTTCACTCTTTTGTGTGTCGATGCTGATATAGAAAACTTTCTTTAAAAAAATATTTATCTTCTCTTCCGACGTCTCTTTGAAATACGAGAATTCTTTAATTCCTTCCTTCATCTTCTTTCGAAACTCATTGTCGGAAAATTTCGACCGGCTCACACCCAAAACGGCATAACCATCGGGAAGCGAATTGTTCATATATAGATCGAAAACCGAAGGTATCAGTTTCCGAAACGTAAGATCACCTGAAGCGCCAAAAATAACCAGGGCTTGATTTTCTATTTTCTTCATTATTAATAACGGTTTCTGAATACTGTAAACAACCGGCAGGCAGAAAAGTTGAACGAAGCAGTAGAATGAAAGGAAAAACCCAGTAAAGCGATCTGTTGCTTTGCCTTCGTTTATTTTTCACAACTCCTCTTTCGAGGTTATCAGTTGAAACTCCTGTTCTTCCTCCGATTCTTTGAGTATATGATACACGACTTTGGTACGGATGCTGCACAACGACATCAACTGTAACTTTTCCGATAAAAAGGCAATTTTATTGAAGATGTACGATATATAATTCACACGGGCAACAAACGGTACGAAACACAAATAGCATTTATGGGAATTAACAACGAGTAACCGTATTCGCAAGCAATAGCTTATTATTTTTGTCAATCTATTTCCTAATATGCAAAGTAGTTACGACCATTTCAGTTGGTCTGGCCGTCGCGGTATGGCAATGGCGGTGTTCCTTATCGGTTCTAATATCACTATTGGTGAAATCAAAAAAAAACGGGTTCAAACAGTTTCATTCTTGGTATCGTGCTGTAGATGTTAATTTCCATTGAATCGCTCTTTTTCCTGACAAGAAATTTCCCAAAAAATGTATCGAAATATTTAAAAATTTTTGCTAACTTTGATATTTAGTATGTTGTGAAAAATCAAAAATTCAATGAGCGAAAGCAACAAAAAATCCATTCATTTTTCGACGACCGCGAAGTTTGTGCCGTTTGGGACGAAGAATGCGAGTTAGTTAAGTACCACAAATCAACTGAAACTTATTGCAAAGGGGAAAACGAATAGGGTAGTGCTACTCCTAAATTGAGAATAAATCTTGAAATATTAAAACAATCAAACCCATAAAAATTCAAACATTATGAACAAAAAATTACTGTCAGAAGTTGGAAAACTTCAACCCGAAATGAAAGAGTGGATGGATTATATGCACCAAAATCCCGAACTGAATATGGACACGCCGAATACGGCGAAATACATTGCCGATAAACTGAAATCGTGGGGTTACGATGTAGTGGAAGGTATTGGTGGGACGGGCGTAGTAGGCTCTTTGACCGTAGGTGACGGAAAGAAATCCATCGGTATGCGTGCCGACTTCGATGCGCTGCCTATCTTAGAAGACAACGATTTGCCGTACAAAAGCAAAATAGATGGCTTGTCGCATCTTTGTGGACACGATGCACACGCTACGATGCTGCTTGGCGCGGGAAAATACTTGGTAGAAACCAAAAACTTTAACGGAACGGTTCGCTTGATTTTCCAACCTGGAGAAGAAACAATGGAAGGAGCGCCGGCAATGGTAGCCGATGGACTATTCGAGCGTTTCCCTGTTGATGCGGTGTATGGAATGCACAATATGCCGGGCTTACCGTTAGGCAAATTTCACTTCCGCGAAGGCGAAACAATGGCTGCCGTGGATAACTGGGAAATTGAACTTACTGGAAAAGGTTCGCATGGTTCAATGCCGGAGTTGAGTATTGACCCATTAGTGTGCGGTGCATCGCTTGTAATGGCACTACAAACTATCGTGAGCCGCAACGTTTCGCCTTGGAAAAACTCGGTAGTAAACGTAGGTGCGTTCCAATCGGGAATTGCCGGAAATGCCGTACCTCAAAAAGCTATTTTGCGTCTCAGCATCCGCAACATGGAAGCCGACCTTCGCACAATGGTACTCGACAAAGTACGCAGCATTACCAAAGCTCAAGCCGAAGCTTTTAATTGCGGTTACGAAATACGCGAAGGTGTGGCAGGTGCTGTTCTTGTAAACACACCCGAAAATACACAATGGGCTTACAAAGTAACACAAGAAACTTTTGGTGAAGAAAATGCCGTTTACGGAATGCACCCCTACATGGGAAGTGAAGATTTTGCCTTTATGCTACAAAAGAAAGTGGGTACTTACTGTATGATTGGCAATGGCGATACCTTTATGGTGCATCATCCTAAATACGTTTTTAACCAAGATATGCTCAGCCGCGGTGCAACGTATTGGGTGGCATTAACAGAAGAGTATTTGAAGTAAATAAATGAGGCTGAATCAATTGCGATTCAGCCTCATTTATTTTAAAAGTTGCTCATGGATTCTATTGTTTTTACTTCTTCAACACCGCTGCTCCCTGTTCTCCGTTGCTTTTAGCCCAGGCACGATACATCAGCGAGGTATTGAAAACTAGACTAATATTACCGTTTTTATCCACTGCAATAATTCCGCCGCCCGAACCGCACATGGGTGATATTTTATTAAAAATCACTTCGTTGGCGGCTTCTTCGAGCGATAAGCCTTTGTATTCCATCAACGCAGAAATATCATATGCCACTACTCGACGTATCCACAACTCGCCATGTCCTGTACCGGAAACGGCAACCGTGTTGTTATTGGCATATGTTCCTGCACCGATGATGGGCACATCGCCCACACGACCCCATTTTTTGCCGTGCATTCCGCCGGTGGAAGTTGCCGCTGCCAGATTGCCGTGAACGTCGAGGGCAACACAGCCCACCGTGCCTTTATCGCTGTGCTGTTTCACTTTTTTATCAACTGTAAAGTAGCTGTTTTCCACTATCTCCAGTCCCATTTGCTTGGCAAATGCTGATGCACCGTCACTGATAAGAAGCACATGTACCGTGCTGTCCATGACCAATCTGGCAGCTTTGATAGGATTTTTCACGTCACGAACTCCCGCAACGGCTCCTGCTTTCAAGTTTGAGCCGTCCATAATGGCAGCGTCCAGTTCGTGAATGTTTTCACTGTTTGTCACCGCCCCTTTTCCGGCATTAAACATCGGATTATTTTCCAGTGAAACCACCACTGCCTGCACGGCATCCAACGCCGATGAAGCATCTTTAAGCATCTGTTTGCCGATTTCGAGCGACTTGAGTAATTCCGTTTCATAAAGGGCAATTTGCTCTTTTGTCATATTATCGGGGGCACTTCCGGCTCCACCATGCAAAACAATAGCCCATTTTTCTTGCGCGTATGCGGTGCATGACGCAAGTAAGATGATAGAGGTAAAAATGATTTTTTTCATGAAATTTATAGTTTGTAAAACTATTCAACAATTGCTTCTGTAAGTTCATCCAACGAAAAGCCGGCAAAATAGTGGTTGAATTCTATATTGGAAAGCACTTTGCGAACATCTTCGGGTGTATATTTCACGCCAACAAGTGCATTTTCTACTTCCGACAAGTTGCTGTTGTTTCCAAAAAAAGTACCGAAAAATCGAATTTGTTGAATAACAGAATTCTTCACATCGGCAAAAACCTGGATTTTACCGGCCGTATATCGCGATTGCCTTTTTATATCGAATTTGGGAGAATTCCCGTAATTCCACTCCCAAGTACCAAATTTAGTGGCGCGTAGATTCTCAATTTCCGCCAATTCTTCTTCCGAAAATGTATATTCTTTCATTTCCGGAAATTTCTCTTTCATGTGGCCTAACAATTTATCGGAAAACTCAATTACCGATATCTTTTCCGGCAGGTTAGGTAAAATGTTGTCCACCACGCTCCGCACCGATTTCACACCTTTGCTTTCAATTTTATCTTTTGTCGCTTCCAAAGCTTTTGAAAGTACGGTCAAATCGGTATCGAAAAGCAGGCAGCCGTGATGCATCACACGTCCCGGCAAATATGCCTGTGCATTTCCGCAAATCTTTTTTCCTTCAATCACCAAGTCGTTCCGGCCGGTAAACTCGGCTTTTACACCTAAATCGGCCAGCGTATCGATTACCGGCTTGGAAAATGTCTTGAAATCGAAATCAGCGCCCTTATCTTCGTTGGATATGATAGTGTAGTTGAGGTTGTTTAAATCGTGGTAAACGGCTCCCCCACCCGATATGCGCCGCACTACGTGAATTCCGTTCTGCTTTACGTACTCTGAATTTATTTCTTCAATCGTATTCTGATGCTTTCCTACGATAATTGCCGGCTCGTTTATCCACAAAATGAATACTTTATCGTGGTGCAACAGTTTTTTGAAACAATACTCTTCCAGAGCAATATTATAATCGGGTTTGTTGGATTTGTTGACTATATAGATCATTTTTCTTTTGCTTTATTTTTGTGCCGCAAAGATAAGGATTTTGTTGAAAATCCGTTCAATGACTTTTCAAACAAAACAGCAGCTGCCTCTTAAAGCAACTGCTGAAAATTCCACAAATTTTTGTTAACTGCTAACTGTAAACTAACAACTCAAATCATATTTTCCACATTCCACACAAAGGCACGCAATCCCAAATTCTCGTATTCGCGGTCTAACTCCTTCAAATAATTCAGGATAAGAGGGACACGGTCATCTTCCACAACGGTTAAAATAGCGTTGTTTATTGATGGCCACGCATGGGTTCCAAAATGAGGCTCGCCTTTGTCGCTTCCCTGTCCGTACACATCTTTCCACGAGGTAAAACCACGTACATTGAGTTTGGATAAGTCGCGCACTATTTGACTATAATGCGCTTGGTCTAATATAATCATTACTGCTTTCATACGATTAATTTTTTTTTCAATTACCATACGGAACTCGCTTTCATCATGCTCATATATGAACTTGATTTACATGCTCGTTTCATAACTCTTCCGATTTACTCAGACTTCTTGCCAATGTTTCGTTATATCGCAAAATACGCTCGTAGTTTTTCTTGCGCTGACGCTTAATGCCAAATCCGCCAAAAACAGAATAGAGCGCTGGAATCATAACTAGCGTAATAATAGTAGAGAACGTCATTCCGCCAATGATGGAAATACCCAACGACTCCCACATTTCGGAACCCTGTCCTGTGCCAATGGCTAACGGTAACATTCCCAAAATGGTAGTAAGCGTGGTCATCAATACTGGACGCAAACGAGAACGCCCACCGTGAATAACCGCCGATATAATAGACATTCCTCTTTCGCGATTCAAATTGATATAGTCGATAAGTACAATACCGTTCTTAACCACCATACCCACCAACATAATCAATCCCACAAAACCCATAACACCCAATGGTTCGCCGAATACAGCGAGGAAAAGCAACGATCCTACAAACGCAAATGGAACTGTTAAGATAATAATAAACGGATAGGTTAACGACTCAAACTGCGACGCCATAACGATATACACCAATAACGATACAAGCATCAACAACACTCCGAGTTCACTAAACGCCTCTTGTTGGGTTTCCAACGAACCGCTCAGTTCCACTTGCACACTCGAAGGTATTTCAGTATCATTGATGACAACGTTTATGTCTTCCACTATTTCGCTGAGCGCGCGCCCGTAAATCGTACCCGCAACTGTTACAATACGTTGACGGTCTTGACGGTCGATTTGCGGGAGCGACGAAGTTTCCACCACCGTTCCTATATCGCGCACACGAATACCCATACCCATAGGGTTGTAAATTAAAATATTTTCAATGTCTTCAATCGATTGTCGATACTCTTCGTCGTAGCGCACCCGAATATCGTATTCTTCGCCGTCTTCACGAAAACGCGACATGATAAGTCCGTTAATTCTGTTACGAACGGCACCAGCGGCACTCGCCATCGTTAATCCGTTGAGAGACAGTTTTTCTCTGTCAAAATCGATGCGATACTCCGAACGATAGTCTTTTCGAGAAATGGTTACGTCGCGCAAGCCCTCGATATTATCCAATCTGTTCTTTATTTGATTTGCCAATTGGTCGGTTTCCGTTAAATCGTAACCAAAAATGTCCACATCGATGGTATTGCCACCCATCATTCCTTCGGCGGCACCTCCTGTTGTCACCCGAAAACGATACAATTCCGGCATTTCCGCCAAATCTTTTCGTAACTCGTCAGCCACATCGTCAGTAGATTTATTTCTATTTTTTGCTTCTGTCAAACGCACATTGTACGACAAAATATTTGTTCCGTTGTTTTGCATCGCAGCAAAAGCATTATCGTCGGACGCTCGTCCGGTTGAAAAAGAGATTATTTCAATTTCGGGATACTTTTCATCCATCATTAGAGCGATACGATGCCCTACTTCTCGCGAAACTTCGGTTCGGGTTCCGGTGGGCAACTCTATCGACATGGTAATGCTGTTATTATCAGATGTAGGCATAAATTCGGTTTTTAACGTAACCACGGAAATAACAGCTGAAACGATAAATATAACTATTACCACCGTAAGCGTAAGGCCGCGACGACGAGAAACTTTGTCCACAAAGCGTCCATAAGCATGGTCTATTTTATCCAACACGGGAAGAATACGTTTGTTGTACCACTTATCAAAACGCGATAACTTTTTGTTTTTCTCGCCACGCAACATTTTTGCACTCATCATGGGCGTCAACGTTAAAGCAATAATCAACGAAAGAGATATGATAATGGTTACCATCCATCCCAATTGCTTAAACATAATTCCCGCAAAACCACCCACCATTGTCATAGGCAGGAACACCGCGATAATAGTTAGCGTTGAAGCGATTACCGAAAGCGAAACCTCTTCGGTTCCGTAAATCGCCGCTTGTCGGGGACGACTTCCACGTTCAATGTGAGTAGTGATGTTTTCGAGTACCACAATAGCGTCGTCCACCACCATACCGATGGTTATCGACAAAGCTGATAAAGAGATGATATTGATGGTATTCCCCGTTAATCGCAGATAAATAAACGACCCGATTAGCGAAATGGGAATAGTAACCATAATGATAATAGTAGCGCGCCAACGTCCTAAAAATACAAGTACCACCAAGCCTACAATAATCAACGCCAAAAGAATGGTCTCAATCAAACTGTTGATAGCAACTTTCACGTATTCCGAAGAGTCCATTACAGTTTCAATCTTGATGTCGGGCGGTAGATTCTTGTGTAGTTCGGGTAATTGCTTCTTTATCGCGTCGGCGATGGCAACCGTGTTTGATCCCGATTGCTTTTGTACCACAATCGACGCACTGCGTCTTCCGTTGGTATAGTTTTCCATTACATCGGTTTGAAGCGTATCTTTTACAACGGCTACATCGCGCAAATAGATAGGTTTTCCCATACTGTTGTCGACGATGATATTGTTGAGTTCGCGACTTTCGTAGAACTCGCCCTCCAATCGTAACAAGTAATTTTGAGTACCGATATCGAAGTTACCCGCCGGAATATTTTGATTTTCCATAGCAATAACTTGCGCTATTTGCTCAATGGATATTTGATAGGCTTCCAACTTTTCGGGGGAAACGTTTACTTGAATTTCACGTTCCGGCGCACCCGCAACCGAAACCGTTCCCACACCCGGAATACGATTAAGGGGATTCGCCACCTGTTCATCCAAAATTTTGTATAACGCATTCGAACTTTCATTGGCAGTTGCCGACAATACCATCACGGGTATCATGTCCGAACTGAACTTCAAAATCATGGGATCTCCGGTTCCATCGGGCAAAAAACCCGCTATCATGCCCACTTTATCACGCACATCGTTCATTACTTCGTCCATATTTGTACCGTAATTAAATTGGAGCATAATAAACGATAATCCGTCGCGCGACTGCGATGTTATTTGTTTTAACTTTTCGGTTGAGTTCAACACGTTCTCCAACGGACGCGTAACATTGTTTTCCACGTCCTCGGAACCTGCACCCGAGTAGGAAGTCATCACCGAAATAACACTCATATCAATATCCGGATAGAGGTCTATCGGAAGTTGTCTGTAAAACATTATTCCAATCAAAACCACTCCGATAAATATCAACGAAGTCATTACCGGTTTCTTAACGGCTGTTTCGTATAATTTCATCTGTTATATCTATTTCTTGTTGAAAACTGCTAACAAAAGCAATCCTCTGTTATTTTAATTTGCAATTACTACTTTATCATTTCACAACTTCTACTTCGGCTCCATCAATCAAACCAGCATTTCCTTGCACGATAACGCGATCTCCAACTTCCAAACCCGATATAATTTCGTATTTATCATTGATACGTGTACCGAGTTCTACCAATGTATATATGGCTTTTCCGTCTTTCTCTACAAAAACGTACCTGTCGTCAGAGCCTATTTGTTTCATTACAGCCATATCAGGCACAAGCGGACGCTCGTTTACACCGAAATTCATCGTTACGCGGGCAAACATTCCAGGACGTACGCGCAAATCGGAATTCGGCAATTGAATTTCAACGGGGAAAGTATGAGAAACCGGGTCAAAAGTGGGATGAATAAGTGAAACTTTTCCCATAAACTCTTCATCGCCCAACGCGTCCACATTTATTTTCGCTTCCATTCCTTTAACCACTTGCGTGTAAAAGCCTTCCGATACATTGATAATCACTTTTACCGGATTAATGGTGGCAACCGTAAGAATGGGCAGTCCTGCCGCCAAATCACCTTGATCGTAATTGCGTGCGGTAACCACTCCGTTGATGGGACTTTTCAATAATGTATTTTCGCCCAAGTTAGCTAAGGCAGTTTCCGCTACATCTAATTGCGCTTTCAACTGATCGATTTGTTGTTTTGAAATGCCGCCCACTTCGTAAAGACCCAAATAGCGCTCATAATCGCGTTTGAGCGTTGCCACCTGCGTTTCTTGTTGAGTGTAATTTGCGGCATCCATTGTTACCAATGTTTGTCCACGACTCACTTTACTACCCACATCCACATGAATGCGACGGATACGACCAGGTATGGCAGGAGCGATATTGTTCACCGCGTCAGCCTGAATGCTTGCGGTAAAAGTGGAAAGTTGCTCCACAGGCACCAACTTAACTTCCTCTATCCTAACTTTCGGGGTTACTTTTTCCTCTTCGGTTTGTTTGTTTTTTTCGTCACCACAAGAATAAAGCAACAAAAGTGCTGCTATGGGCATAAACTTAAAAAAGTTGTTTGTTTTCATATAGTTATATTTCGTTTTTATTTTTCTTTAATTCACTTTTTGTACCGGCTCAATGTCGTATCCGATAACCTTTTCCATATCGGACTTAGCCGATAAGAAATCGTATATAGCGTTTCGATACTGCAACTCGGCAGCTGTTACAGCAAGTGCGGCGCTGTTTACTTCCACAATGGTACCCATTCCGGTTTCGTAACGCTTTTGCGTAATTTCATACCCTTTTCGAGCTTGCTGTACTGCCGATTCGCTCGCGACTACCTGCTCCATGCTTTTGGTCATTAAGTCATAGTTGTTTTTAACAGCTAATTTTAACCCACGCTCCACATTTTTACGTTGTTCACTAAGTTGATAGAGCTGAATTTCAGATTGTTTCAAGTTGTGATAACGCTGTCCGCCGTTGAATAACGGAATGGCAAGCGAGATTCCGATTGTAGAATAGGGGTCCCAACGATAATTCTTGAATTTGAAATTGTTGTTCTGACTCATATACATGTAATTGAACGATGTAACAAGTGACGGAGCAAATTGCAGTTTCTGCATTTCGTACGCTTTTTGAACCATTTGTGCCTGCAAATCGAACTGTTTCATATCGCTGTTGTGTGTGAGCGATGTATCGGCAGGAACAATAATATCGAACATCACGTCGCGATAATCATCCAACGAGCCAATGACTTTCAACGGTGTTTCACTGTCGATACCCATAAGCATTTTGAGTTGCAACTCAGCAATTTTCATCATGTTTTCCGATTGCAAAATGCTCGGAATTAAACTTTTTAAGCGAACATCGGCGGTAATCACGTCGTATTCGGCAACAACGCCTTGATTAAAACGACTGCGAATGTTTTCCAAGTTGAGCGAATCGTTGGTGTATGTTTTTTTGAAAACTTCGTGGCTGTCTTGTGCCAGCAACAAAGAGTAAAACATTTTTTTAATTTGATTCGTCAACTCTATACGTGATGAGCGAGCCTTTTCCATGGCAAGTTCAATATCCACCTTGCTCATTTGAATATTTTTCCACAACGACGGCACAACCAACGGCATGCTTACGTTAACCCCGGCAGTGTACATATTCAAACGCCCCATCTGAATTCCTTCCTGGGACGCTTCCGGGTCGGGAGCAAACATTTTCCCCACGGTTTGCATAACGAAAAGCTCTTCGGGAGTATATTGCGTGGGGTCTATACCTCCACCTCCGAACATTTTGCCCATTCCTTCATCAAAATAGACCGTTTGACGTTCAATAGCTCGTTGGTACTGCCCTATTAAATCGAATTGCGGAAGCAACGCTCCGTAAGCCGATTTTTTTGCGTACTCCTTCTTGGCTATTTCCATATCGGCTACTTTCACAGTCGGATTTTCGCTCAAAGCAATCTCCAAAGCCGTATTTAAATCGATAAACAAACTGTCTTGCGATTGAGCCACAACTGCGGAAGCAGTGGATAAAAACAGCGTAATCGTCAGCAGTTTAATGGTTTTAAGTTTCATATTTCTGTTTAATTAGTATAATCTTTATCGGTTGATATCTTTTCGAGGTAGGCATCTACAATTTTAATCCCTTTTTCGGTAGAGATACCTCGAATGAAGTTTATCATCATTGTAAAAAAGAGTTCCTGAAAGGAAAAAGGTGGCTTTTCCAGATACGATGCCCGAATGTATGTGTACGTGCTTTCTTCTACCAGAAAGGCTGCTACGTCAACATTCAGGTTTTCACGGATATAACCTTGAGCGATTCCCTGCTGAAGATATTCTTTAATGTATATCTTATTTTCTTCAATATCTTTCTGGATTAAATTGTAAACTCGTGGATAATACTTGTATATGTCTTCGTAAAACTTGACTGAAGGCAACTCCTTTTTCTTATGGATTTCTATGAAATAAAGAAACACCTCAATCATATTAGCTGACCTGTTTATTACTTCCAGAATCTTATTGTTTCTTTCATTGCGTATGTCGGCTAAATAGGTCAACAGAATTTCTTCCTTATCCTTAAAGTTCTCGTAAAGCGTACGTTTCGATATGCCTAATGAAGATGCCAAATCATCCATGGATACGCTTTTAATACCGTACTGGTAAAAAAGTGATCCCGCTTCTTTTATTATTCTTTCTTTTAGTGCCATTATACTTTTAAAAAACGTACAAAGGTAGTTTAGAAAACTCAAAATATAAAATTGGTTTTCTTAGTTTTAACAAACTTTACAATAAGATTTTGTTACGATTCCTCTCCAAATCCAACCCGCAAGAGAGAGACTTTTACAGGTTCAACGCTTCACGCAATAACTTATAACCCGATGCGCTTGCCTTGATTTTTTGTCCGTTGGTAAGTGTAAGTATCTGATTTTTCTTTTCGTAGAGCTCAATACGAAGTATCTTTTCAACATTCACGATGTACGACCGGTGTACTCGAACAAACGTTGCCGAAGGCAAATGAATTTCGAAATACTTCATTGTTTCTTCTTTCAGAAAATGATTTTGTTCAGTGTAAATTTGCACATAATCGCCATCAGATTGAATATACACGATGTCAACCACATTGATTACATGAATTTTTTGTCCGGTTTTCACTACCACTCGATCGATCATTTCCGTCACTTCCTCATCCTTAGTTTGTGTTTCGGGCAGTATCTCTTCGTCCTCCTGCTCTTCGATTTGCGACCCAAGCCGATTGTGGATCAACTGAACAACGAAAAGATAAACGAGCAATCCAATCAATGCCTTCATGGGTATCATAGCCCATAAATCTTTCATATTTTCTTTTTCTACCATAAAATATGAAAGTAGCAAGCTCAACCCAATCCATACGCCAACTACTAGCAAACCTAATGCCAGATAGTTAATGAAGCGCTGGTAGATCTCGAGCGCAGCATAATTTCCATAACGTATGGCTTTATACAAAAGGACTCCCAGAACCATGAAGAAAACCGCATCAATAAAACCGTCCAAAAACAGCGTGAAATAGGAAATTGACACAAGCCTGTAAAACGCAAGGGCATACAACAAACCGTATCCTGCACATACAGTGAGCACGACAAAAAGCTGTGTAAGCTGTTCAGGTAATGAGCGTTTCATTCTGTGTTTATATTTAACTGTCGTTTTAACGAATATCGCAACCGCCAAACACGAGGTCACCCTGAATAATGAGTTGTCTGTCGCTATCTACAGCCGGCTTTGCCGATAAACGTTTATCGGCAAAGCCGCCCATTACCGTATCAAGACGGCTTACAACTTTCCAGTCATCGGGAACGTAAAGCGAAATGCCTCCAAAAACAACATCAGTATTCAAAACAGTATCACCCGCGGGAAGACTCGTTTTGCGTAAATCGAGCACGATGCCTCCAAAAACAATATCGATATTACCTCCGTTGAAAACCGGGTCAAGCACAATGTTTTCCGAACCGCCAAAAACAACGCTTTTCTCCACCCGTCCATCAACACCTTCCATATTTGACTCATTAATGTATTTCTTGAACGGGTGTTTATTTCTGCCAAAAACAATTTTCAATAAAAAAACGACACCCAATACGATCAACAGAACAGGCCAGTAATTGTGCATAAAATCAGCATCAATTCCCGGAAAAAGAACTGGAAAGGCTTCGGTGAAACGTGGCAATAAAAAGAAACCTCCCAACAGTAGCCAGAATAAAAATCCTAAAAATTCTCTTTTAATTAATGCGACAATTGAAAACACAATGAATATCATTGGCCACGAAAAAATAACAGATTTCAGCGCAGGATTAATCCAGCCGAAGTTAAACGACAGGAACAATAATCCTACGGCAATCAGAACAAAACTTATAATTACAGCCTTGTTTCTGGCCTTTAAAGACGAATAATTTGCGTTAGTTTCCATATAAAATAAATTTTAAAACTTTTTGCACAAAGATACGGACAATCGAACGCATCTGACAATACAAAATCGATGAAACAGGTCATTTTCCCCGACGAATGAGAGATAATTTCCGATGAAATCCCGCTCTTTCATTCAATTGTAATAATTTCGTAACATATTCGCTTTTAAAAGAATACAAATTTATCTTTTTTAAAGCAGATTTTCTTTATTCTTATTTCTTTATTTTTTTATTTTGTTTCTTCCGAAAAAACAATATCTTTGACCCCGAAAATTAATTATTAAACTATTCAGTATTAAAATGAAAACCTTATTTACAACTATTACAGTCGTTTTCTTCTTTCTTATCCTATCAGGATGCACGGGTAATTCGAAAACATTAACCGTTGACAACGTTCTGTCCAATCCCGAAGAATTTGTTGGGCAACTCATTACCGTTGAAGGCTTTGCTACACACGTATGTCAAAAAAGCGGCATGAAACTCTTTCTACAAGGTAGCAGTGATGCACAAAGCATCCGCGCAGAATCGAACAGTACATTGGGTAAATTCAACGAAGAGTGCGTGGACAACAAAGTTGTCGTAAAAGGCACATTGGTTGAAGACAGAATCACGGAAGCCGACTTGCAGGAGATGGAGAAAGAAATTGCTGAAGGCACTAATGTAACCCACGGTGAAGGTGGCGAAGGCTGTGAAACCGAACAAAAAACAGAAGGCGTAGCTGTAGGAAGTTCCGAAATGGACCGCGTAAACAATTTCCGCACACGGATAGCCGAACGTAAAGCTTCCGAAGGAAAAGATTACTTGTCGTTCTACTATATTGCTGTCGATTCGTACCACATTGTTAAATAATGAGAGGTGCGCTGCTGTTTTCGGGCTTCACGCGCGAAACCATTCAGTTTTTAAACGATCTCAAGGAGAATAACTTTCGTCAGTGGTTCGAGGATCATCGTGAACTATACGAGGTTGAACTACTACAACCGTTTCGGGCGTTGGTGAATACACTTTCGCCCGCGATGTATAATATCGATTCTTTGTTTGAATTTCGTCCGCACAAGGTATTATCGCGCATTTATCGTGACGTTCGTTTCTCGAAAAACAAAGACCCTTACAACACCTGCCTGTGGATGAGTTTTCAGCGCGTTGGAACGTCGTGGGAAAATTTTCCGGGCTATTTTATGGAACTTAACACCGGGCATTGCATGTTCGGCATGGGATTGTTTGCGCCAAAACGCAAGGTAATGGATGCGTTCAGGGATAGAATTGAAACAGAACCCGATACGTTTCAGGAAATGGTGCAGAAAAATGTGATTGATCGTGGTTATTCAATCGAGGGTGAAACATACAAAAGATCAATCCCCAATACCCTGCCCAACTTTTTTCAGCCGTGGATGAACCGCAAGGCCGTTTACGTGATGAAAACACTTCCTGTTTCCGATGAAAGAATTTACAGTGATATGCTCGCTCACTTGATTATCGACGATTTTACTCAACTTGCAGATCTTTATCATTTGATGGTGGAAGTGAGAGAAGAAAATTAACAATTCATATATGGAAACAAATAAAACTCAAATTACGTTATTCATTATTTTTGTATTCTTCACAAGTTGTTCAGATTCTTTTCCTTTTCTTGAAAAAGCAAAATCAATAAATATACAAGCACACATAAAAAATGCTTCAGAATATGTTCATTTAATTGATAGTGTAGAAGTAATTGCTTCAAGCTTTCAACGTGCTGAAATAATTGGGAAATATCCATTGATAGACGAAACTTTCTCTCTCGATTTAAAAGTTCCTATTAGTAAATCAGCAATGAGAAATATAAGTGATTTTATAGTTCAAAGAGCTTGGATGTGGGATAATACGCCCAATCATTATAAAAATGAAACCAAAATATCTAATAACGATGCTCTTTATTGTACTGCTTCATTTTATGGCGTAAAAAATGGGGGACAAACGGGTGTAGTGCATTATTCCGACTCCAAAACCAATGTACAAGGTCCGATAAGAAATGGTAATATTTATTTCGAGTATATGTATGTTGACCGATCATTAACTATAACAGGATATGATATAAGTAGTTATGGAGAAAAAACCACTTATAATTTAATCTTAAAAAAAGGATGGAATTTGATTATGTTGAAGTTTATCTCAGAGAATGAAAGTGAGAAAACTTCCGAAATCTTATTTGACAGGGAATGGAATTTCTCTCCTTATTATTAACGACACTAAATCTTTGTAAAAAGTTGATTAAGCATATAAAATCAAGGAAATATACCTTTATTCTGGCATTTTTATTGGTGGTGTTGGGTGTCCTTTTCCTCACAAAGAAAATAACTTTCGGTGATCTTCAGTCTGACAGATATGATTACATGGTGCAGGTTATCGGCATTTCCGATGGCGATTCGTTCATCGGATTAACAAAAGACAATCAGGAAATCCACTATCGGATTTATGGAATTGACGCACCGGAAATGTCTCAACCATTTAGTAACGAAGCGCGCAAATTCTTATCAGAGTTAATTTATAAGAAAGAAGTGGGTATCATTGTTATCGAATCTCTCGATAAGTATGATAGGGAAATTGTGCAAGTATTTGTTTCCGACAGTTTAGACGTAGGCGCCGAAATGCTTAAAAACGGACTTGCCTGGCACTACCGCCGTTTCGATTCCTCACTCGATTACGACCTGTACGAACAATTTGAATTCACCGCCGAAACCAACAAAATCGGACTTTGGAGCCAACCCGATGCCGAAAGTCCGTGGATATACAGGAATAGCAAAAAGTAGCTGAGAATTTCAAAATTGAAAAGAAATTATATTCCTGTAGTTATCTTCCAGATGGCTTCCACAAACTCATCGGAATCGTTTAGCGAAGGTACGAAGGTAAATTGCTCGCCGCCGGCTTTCATAAACAATTTGCGTGCTCGAATGTCGATGTCGTACAATGTTTCCAAGTTGTCGACCGGAAATCCGGGAGCAATTACCGCTATTTTTTTCCAACCCAACTTAGGTAAATCGGAGATATTGGTATCTAAAAAGGGTTTTAACCAATTGCTGCCTCGTTGGGAGGTATACAATAAAAGTGTGTATTGGGTTTCTATTTTCAGTTTTTCACAAAACAACCGATTAGTTTCTTTTAACTGATACACATAATCGAACTCTCTCCCTTTTTTCCAAGCTGTTTCCACTTGGTCAACCGGAAGGCTGTGATAACTGAAAACTAATTTATCAATGTCGGTTAGATAAGGCACGGCGTTTTTTGCCAACGCGTTTATGAATGCCGGATGATCGAAATAAGGTTCAACTATTTTTAGCCTGTACGGATGCGGGTGTTTATAAAAAAACCGTCCAATTTTATCTATTGTAGTTTGTGTAGTGGACTGGGTGTAATGCGGATACAACGGAAAAACAATAACTTCGTGCAACATCGGACATTTCTTTTCTAAGTTTTTTAGGGCTTGCTCAATTCCGGGTTCACCGTAACGCATAGCAATTTCCACCGGAATGTTTTTTCTTTCTTCAAGCGATTGGGCAAGTTTCCACATGAAATAAAGAAACGGAGATATAATCGGCTCTTCTTTCCGCCAGATTTGCTTGTATTTTTCAAGCGACTTTCTCGATGATATCGGAGCGATAATATTTTTTGCTATAAAACCGGAAATCAACTCGGGTTTACCGGTAACTAGTGGATCGCTGAGCATATCGCCTATAAACTTTTGCACGTCTTTTTTGGTACAAGCGGCAGGAGTCCCTACATTTATTAGTAAAATTCCTTTCATTCTCGGGTTGCACGTTACAAGTTACAAGTTACAAGTTCCAAGATTTATGGAGTACAAATATCAAATGTCCAAATTATCGAAATACGCTCTCTCCTTTGTGGGGAGGAGTCATTAATCCACATACGTTTCCAGCAACTTCGACGATTCACTCGGAATAATCATCATCGATTCAGTCTCTGCCGGAATGAGCACTGTTTCTCCCTGCTCGATAAAAAGCGAATTTCCCCGATTGTCTTTCAACATGCAATGTCCCTGCAAACAGATATATACGACAAACGAATCCTTGTCTTTATAATGACGAACCATGGGAATATCCATATCAAGTAGGTTGGTGGTGAAGTATTCACAGGAAGCCAATTTCACAGGTCGATTGATTTGCGAAGAATACTCGGTTTTGTAATTGTTGTAAACTTTGTAATCGATAGCATCTTTCGCCAATTCGGTATGCAGTTCACGAGGATTACCCTGCGCATCTTTGCGGTTGTAATCGTAAATACGGTAAGTGATGTTCGACGTTTGCTGAATTTCGGCAATAAAACATCCTGCGCCGATGGCGTGAACTCGACCGGCGGGCAGGAAAAACACATCTCCTGGTTTTACATTATGTTTTTGGAGTGAATCTGTAAATGTATTATTTTCTACCATTTCTTCGTATTGTTCAGGAGTTATGTTTTTTGAGAAACCCGAATATAGAAAAGCCGTTGGCGTTACATTTATCACGTACCACATTTCTGTTTTTCCGAACGAGTTGTGCCGTTGTTTTGCTAGTTCATCATTGGGATGAACTTGAATGGAAAGATCGTCGTGCGCGTCGATAAACTTGATAAGCAACGGAAAAGTGTTTCCAAAACGCTCATACACTTTTTTGCCTACTAACTTTTCTTTGTGTTTGTGCAACAGTTCTTCAAGTGATTTTTCCATCAACTCTCCGTTGGCTATAACAGAAATATTGTCTTCGACGCCTGAAATCTCCCAGCTTTCGCCTATGCCGTCTTGCAAAGGTAAAATGTTTTTAAATTCGCAAATATCGGAGCCTCCCCAGATTATTTTCTTGAGGATGGGTTTAAATTTTAAAGGATATAAATTCATTGTTGTTTTTTTAGGGGTCATAATTTCTTCAAAACAATTGCCGAACGTGCAGGCAAGTAAGTTTTCAGCCACCCTTTGTCGTCTTTGGCGTATAAGGGATCGTGATGCGTGAAGTGATGAATGGTGTCGTCGTTCAATCCAAAACCGCCGAATTTTTTATTGTCTGTGTCCATCACTATAGCATATTCGCCTTGTGGAACTAATATGCCGTAATCGCTGAACGATTTTTCGGGATGAAAGTTGAAGATAAACAGAAGGTTATTGCGCATATAAGCCAACACGTTATCGCCGTCTTTGTCCCATATTTTCACAATAGGCGTATCCTGAAAATCGGGAACGGATTTGATGAGTTCAATCATTGCCTGGTCGAAATCGCCAAGATAGTGATATTTTAGATTTTTATCATCAGCTAAATTCCACTGACGACGGGCGTATTTATACGACCAATTATTTCCTTCGCGCGGAAAGTCTATCCATTCAGGATGGCCGAATTCGTTTCCCATAAAATTCAGATATCCACCGTTGATGGTGGTTGCGGTTACGAGCCGAATCATTTTGTGCAAGGCGATTCCCCGGTCAACGGTGAACGAACTGCTTGTCAATTTCGACATAAACCAATACATATCAGCATCTACTAACCTGAAGATGACGGTTTTATCACCAACCAAAGCCTGATCGTGACTTTCAACGTA
Organism: Bacteroidetes bacterium ADurb.BinA174; assembly: GCA_002069095.1. Lineage (GTDB taxonomy): Bacteria > Bacteroidota > Bacteroidia > Bacteroidales > Dysgonomonadaceae > Petrimonas. The sequence continues at coordinate 21,913 of MVZJ01000008.1, forward strand.
TGATATTGTTTTTTCGTCGGCACGACGATTGGTCGTTTCCCACCAAATGGCAGTGGGATGCCAGTCTTCGTCTTTCCGCTCCTTAATAATCTTGATCCAAAAATCGGGAATATTCATGGCCATCCGGTAATTGAATCCATAACCTCCCGATTTAATATCCAGCGCCAATCCCGGCATACCGCTAACTTCTTCGGCAATGGTAATGGCGTTCGGATTCACTTCGTGAATAAGTTTGTTGGCTAATGTAAGGTAACAAATGGCGTCGAGGTCTTGCATATCATTGTAATAATCGGCGTATTGCGTGAAATTCTCTTCTAAACCGTGGCTGTAATACAACATGGATGTTACGCCATCGAAACGGAAACCGTCGAAATTATACTCTTCCATCCAATATTTGCAATTGGAAAGGAGGAAGTGCAGTACTTCGTTTTTGCCGTAATCGAAGCAAAGCGAATCCCATGCGGGATGGTTTCTTCGACTGGGGTCGCTCGGAAAATATTGATTTGCCGAACCGTCAAAACGCGCAATTCCTTCCGTCTCATTTTTTACGGCGTGCGAATGTACGATATCCATTATCACCGCAATTCCCATTTCGTGTGCTGCGTCAATCAGTTGGCGAAGTTCATCGGGTGTACCGCTTCGCGATGAGGAAGCAAAGAAGTTGGAGACATGATAACCAAATGAACCGTAATACGGATGTTCCTGAATGGCCATCAACTGAATGGCGTTGTATCCGTTTTTCTTAATCCGAGGCAATACATTTTCCCTAAATTCATTGTAGGTGCCCACTTTTTCTTCTTCCGTACCCATTCCCACGTGGCATTCGTAAATCAAGAGTGGTGATGTATCGGGTTTGAAATTCTTAATTTTAAATTCGTAAGGTGTTTCCGGGTCCCAAACTTGCGCACTGAAAATATACGTTTGTTCGTCTTGAACAACTCTTCGACACCAAGCTGGGATTCGTTCTCCGCTTCCACCATCCCAACTGACAATAAGTTTATACAAATCGTGGTGATGAATGCGTTCTAACGGAATTTTCACTTCCCAAACTCCGTTTTCCATTCGCTTTAACCGGTACGATTCCATCCGTTGCCAGTTATTGAACGTACCGATGAGAAAAATTTCGGTAGCGTTCGGCGCCCATTCGCGGAATATCCATCCGTCAACGGTTTTGTGTAGTCCGAAGTAAAGATATCCGGTGGCAAAATCCGATAATGTAATTTTTCCGTTTTGAGTCAGCTCTTTCTCTTTTTTCAAAAACCGTTTGTTTCTGTCTTCAATTTTTCGACTGAAAGGTTTAAGCCAAGGATCGTTCTTTATGATATCTAACATGAATTACGCGATTAAAGATTTATAAAACAGCAACTTTTATGATAATTTTCTTGGTGGTTCCTTCACCGATAAGCGGAGCGTGTGCGTCTTCGGGAGAGAAAATAATAAATTCACCGGGAAGTACGTTGATATAGGCAGACGGCTCATCGTTAAACAATTGGAAATCATGCTCATTACTATATTCCTCTATCGGTTCTTTCAAATTATTGAAAGCTTTCCATCCAAAAATTTCTTCTTTGGCAACAGGAATCTGTATGTCGATGAATTTCTTGTGCGTTTCCAGTTTAGCTTCGGCTTTGCTTTTCAGTGTTGGCTCCACAATTAATACTTTCAGGTATGCTCCTTCAATTTCTTCAGAGCCGTTAGTCAGATTATTCATATCCAGGCTTCTGATATAATCGAAAGCCTTTTCAAACAAGGGATGTAAGCCAAAATAATTAGGTGCGTTTTCAATATTATCCAATATCATACTTTACAGTTTTTTTATTTCTTATTTGCACAAAGATAAAGGAATTTATGAACATTTAGTTTCATTTTTTCTCAAAATAAACGAGCTGAAGTTTCGAATTAGAAAAAAAACGTATCTTTGTTGTTGAATAAAACGATACTACAATGAAACAAATATTATCTACATTAATAATACTACTAATATCCGTTGCCGTTTTTTCACAAAATGATCAAATCATCTGCAACCTAGGATTTTCGTTCAAAATAAGCAACAATCCCAATTGGGGCAACAGCGAACCTATTGTCACAGAGGTTACTCCCGGCTCACCTGCTGAAAAAGCCGGTTTAAAAGTGAACGACATAATTCTTGAAGTAAACGGAAACGGAACTTTTCTAAAGCCATCGCACACTGTAATGTCGTGGTTTATGGAAAAACCATCGAATATGTCAATTTCCATTCGCAACTTCAAATCTTCGTTCAAGTCTATGAGTATTGCAAAAGATTGCAGGTTACGGAACGGATTAAGTGAAGCGCAATTGGCGCCTGTATTTTCGTTCTATAGTCTTGAAGATGTGCAGGACAGGAAATTTATAATTCCGGTAAAAACTACCATAAATCCCGATGCCGATTTCTTTAATTACCGTACCTATGATTTTGCTCCATCCAATGAAAGTTCAAGAGCGTTGGACGAACGCATAAATTTGATATTTACTAGGGTGTTGTCTCAACTTGGTCTCAAACGCGACAGTGAAGACCCCGATTTTATCATTCAAACCTTTTACAGTTATCAGAATAACCCTCTCTTCAAGGCAGACTCTCCGACACGCGGAACCTATTCCGGAACCTGGCGGTTCGATACGCGTAACAACCGGATGGTTAAAATTCCGGTATATGATCCAACATTACCCGTTAAAATTGATGATGTAATGTACGATTTGGAGTTCGGTTACCGGTTTTACGACAGAAAATATACTGAACCGGGCAAATCGATGCTGGTTTTTGAAAGCGAAGTTAAAGAGCAACTGAGCGACAATTATGGTTTATTGGATTATCTGGAAATGAATCTCCCGTTGATTTTGCGAAAATTTCCCTATTCGGGTAACTTAGAAAGGGCAACTTATCACGTAAAATATTCGCGATATAACTATACCGGCGTTAATTACGATTTGAACGATTTAAAAACGATTGTGTCCGTTGATGCAGGTTCACCTGCAGCCCGTGCGGGCGTTAGAGCGGGAGATATTGTGATAAAAGTTCAGAATCATAATTTTAATCACGACGCAAAATCGCTCACCACAAGTTATCGTCGTTTTATTACCGAGACAATGAAATATCGCGATCAAGCCACCAAATACACCGATGCTAACGGATTTCAAAATGCCATGTATTGGGATATTACACATTATAACAATGTGGCGAAAGAAATAAACGACAGAAAAAGATACAAGTCGGGATTTTCATATTTGTTCAATTTCAATCAATATATCGATTGGAACACTCCTAATACTATAAATTTTGAAGTTGACAGAAATGGAGAAGGATTAGTTTTTGAAGTTAAACCGATAATAACCAGTCATTCTCAGATTTCTGTGGAATAGTTTTTTTGTAATTTTTTGTTTCTTTTTCCATAATACCTTAAATCCGCAATCATTTTTTATAACAATAAGATAGTCAGATAATTGTTATTTGATTGTCTCGCCAAACAGGTGAGGCGTGAAGATAAAAGCAAGTAATCCCTAAACAAGTGTCAAGTCAAGAGTTCCGAATATTGAGTTTCGAGTTTAAAAACCGCTTATTCATAAGAATTTACAAAACACACTATACGTCATTTTATAATTGACAAAACACAAGTAAGTTTGTAAAGATTTTACTCATAGGCAATCCCGGATAATTTTTCTTTTATGGCGATGAATATTCGGATTAAAAGATTAGGTTAAAAAACCGATTGGTTTCATTTGTTTCTCACCGGAAAAACAGCAATTCGTAACGTACTGCATCCATAAGGGATGAGTTCAATATCTTCTTCGTTGCCAACGTCTTCACCCTGTTGTGTGAAATAAGGAACCGGCCCGGCTGAACCGTTGTATTCTTTCCATCCGGGAATACGCAATCCTTTTGTTTTTATTACGATGGGTGCGTCTTGCAGTGTCCACGGATAATCGGAGATATTGTTCTTTGTTTCAACAACGAAAGCATTCCCGATATTTTCGTTCCTTAAATTTCGGTTTGGAAATGCATAATTCCACGGAGTATCGCTGGTTACTTCGTAATACCATTTCCCGTAACGCTTGATTTCGTTTGGTTCCATAGCTTTCTTTTGCCAATTCTCGTTCATTTTCAATGCGTACAGAAGCGGACCGCGTTCAACGGCAACTCCGCCGTCGTACCATCGACTCACGGCAACTTCCATGGGTAACCGAAGGCTTATTTTATCGTTATTTTTCCACACGCGATCAATTTTTACAATTTCGCCTTGTTTTGTCTTAATTGCCATATTTTCACCGTTAATGGTTAGAGTTGGATTTCTGCACCATTCGGGAATGCGAAGATGAAAAGGAAATTTGATTTCTTTGTCTTTTCGGTTTTGAAATTCAATCGTGAAAGAAATCGTTTCATCAAAAGGATATTGTGTGGATTCTTTTATGGTGACGAGTTTTCCGTTTCCTACTTTAGCCGAAACTTCCGATGGAGCGTAAATCAATGCTGCAATGCCGTTATCGTTGGTTGCATACCAAAGGTTTTGCGTGAATTTTGGCCATCCTTGGTGCATATTGGAGGTACAACAAGGGTATCCGGTGAGTTCGCCGAAAAGGTTGTCGGTATCGTGATGAGGCGTTACGAAATTTCGAATATCGCGACTGATTTTTATCTGATTTACCTGTTGATAATACTGGCGAGCGTCAAAATTATCGGTTATTTGGGTAGGCAGAGCGTTATAAGCTATTTTTTCGAGATGATCTGCCCATTGCACATCGCCGGTAATCTGTAAAATACTTTCCAGTGAATACATCATTTCCACAGCAGTACAGAGCTCCGAACCCTGTATCGGGTCACCGAAACGGAGCAATTCATCACCTGCCCACAAGCCGATGGGAAAGCCGATAGTATTTCGTATG
>MVZJ01000009.1 GCA_002069095.1 Bacteroidetes bacterium ADurb.BinA174
ACCATCATGTGTTTGATTTTATCGGGAAAAGTAGGTTCCAATATTGCGTCGGAAATCGGTACAATGCGCGTTACCGAACAAATTGATGCACTAGATATTATGGGTGTAAATTCCGCCAATTATCTGATTTTGCCCAAAGTTTCGGCATTTGTGTTTTTTATGCCCGTTTTGGTTGCATTGAGTATGTTTTTGGGAATGTTTGGCGGATACATAATCTGCCTTTTCACGGGCACCCCTCCTGTTTCTACCTATATATACGGTATTCAGTTTTTTTTTCGGGAAAGCTTTGTCTGGACCTCCATCCTGAAATCGATGATTTACGGTTTTATAATCGCATCGGTTTCCGCGTATTTCGGATATCACGTTAAAGGTGGATCGCTGGAAGTGGGAAAAGCAAGCACAGACTCGGTCGTAATCAACAATATCTTGATTTTGGCTGCCGATTTGGTTTTCACTCAATTGGTTATGGGGTAAGAAATGATAGATATCGGATGCTGGGTGACGGATGTTTGTCCAACGTCTAAAAATCTATTATCTTGATTCTTAATAAGTATGATTCAGGTAAAAAATTTAAAAAAAGAATTCGAAGGCGTAACTGTTCTCGATGATATTACGGTTTCCTTTAAAAAAGGAGTGGTAAATATGATCATTGGAAAAAGCGGTTCGGGCAAAACCGTTTTCCTGAAATGTCTTATCGGTTTAATACAACCTTCTTCCGGCGAAATTAGGTATAGTGGACGGAATATTATGGAGATGCGGGCAAAGGAAATGAAACGTTTGCGTCGCGATATGGGGATGTTGTTTCAAGGATCAGCACTTTTCGATTCGAAAACGGTACTCGAAAATGTAATGTTCCCATTGGATATGTTCTCTCGTATGAATCTACGCGAAAGAAGGAAACGTGCCGAGTTTTGTCTCGAAAGAGTAAATCTTTCGCACGCAGCCAATCTTTATCCGTCCGAAATATCGGGTGGAATGATGAAGCGTTCAGCCATCGCGCGTGCCATCGCGTTGAATCCTAAATATCTGTTTTGCGATGAGCCAAACTCCGGTCTCGACCCGAAAACGGCACAACTCATAGATGAATTGATTTCGGATATTACGGACGATTTCGGGATTACTTCCATCGTTGTTTCACACGATATGAACTCGGTAATGAATATAGGCGATAACATCATCTTCCTGAACGAAGGAATTTTGGAATGGCAAGGTTCGAAAGATAAAATTATGGATGCCCAAAACGAAAAACTGAATGAATTTGTTTTCGCTTCGGAACTTTTCAAAAAAATAAAAGAAGCCGATAGTATTATTCCGAAAACCATGCTTTAGAAGAGGTACAAAGGCTTGACAAGAAAATGGAAAAGGAAGATCGGGCAAGCAAAAGATGAAATTTTCTTGTTTATCCAAATATCAAACAATAATCGAAAAAAATTGTTATTCACATAACAAGTTTATATAGAAATAGAAAGAAACCACAAGTATATGGCTAATTTATTACAAATCAATAATCTACACGCAATAGTAGAAAATAAAGAAATCCTGAAAGGTATTAATCTGGAAGTGAAAAAAGGCGAAATTCACGCGATAATGGGACCTAACGGTTCGGGAAAAAGTACTTTGTCTTCGGTGCTTGCAGGTAATCCAAAATTTGAAGTAACTCGCGGAACGGTGCATTTCAACGGTAAAGATTTGCTGGAAATGGAACCCGAAGACAGAGCACGAGAAGGAATTTTTCTCAGTTTTCAATATCCGGTAGAAATTCCCGGTGTGAGTATGGTAAACTTTATGCGTGCCGCAGTAAATGAGCAACGAAAATATAAAAACGAACCACCCATTTCGGCATCGGAGTTTTTGAAACTTATGCGTGAAAAACGTGAACTACTCGGAATGGATAGCCAATTAGTAAACCGTTCGGTAAATGAAGGTTTTTCGGGTGGAGAAAAGAAGAAAAACGAGATTTTCCAAATGGCTATGTTAAAGCCGAAATTGGCTATTTTGGACGAAACCGATTCGGGATTGGATATCGATGCATTGCGTGTGGTAGCATCGGGTGTGAACAAGTTGCACACAGAAGATGATGCCGTACTTGTAATTACGCACTATCAACGTCTGCTCGACTACATCAAACCCGATAAAGTACACGTGTTGTACAACGGAAAAATCATTAAATCAGGAGAACCCGATTTGGCATTAGAACTCGAAAACAGAGGTTACGACTGGTTAATCAATCCTTAAACTCTCAAAGTTAAAAAAGATTTTGGGACAAATCCGTAATAGAAAAATGGTAGAAAAACAATATATAGATTTGTTTGAACAGTATCGCCGTGAGCTTGATGATAACTCGGTTGAAGGGTTGAATCGTCATCGTGATAAGGCTTTCGAAGTTTTTTCGAAAATCGGTTTTCCGACATCAAAAGACGAAGATTACAAATATTCAAACATAGTAGATGCTTTCGACGATGATTTAGGACTGAATTTACGAAACATTCCTATTCCCGTAAATCCTTACGATGCTTTCAAATGCGATGTTCCCAATCTGTCTTCGCACGTCTTTTTCCTTATCAACGACAGATATTACCGCGACGCACAAAACAACGAACCGCTGCCCGAAACTGTTTTCGTGGGTAGTTTGCAAGACTTTTCTCAGCAATATCCGGATGTTTTTGCAAAACATTACGCTCAAATTGCCGACTATTCCGATAATGGTGTTGTGGCATATAATACAATGTTTGCACAAGACGGCTTTGTGGTGTATGTGCCTAAAAATGTGCAGATTGAAAAGCCGTTGCAGTTGATAAATATTCTTCGTGGCGGAGTCGATTTGAACGTGAACAGACGAATTCTTATCATTGCCGAAGAGAACGCTCAGGTGAAACTGTTGGTGTGTGACCATGCTGTGGACGATGTGCATTTTGTGGTAACGCAGGTAACGGAGATTTTTGCTGATAAATCGGCTCAAATCGATTACTACGAATTGGAAGAGAATTCGGTAAAAGTTACTCGTTTGACTTCACTTTTCAGTGAGCAAATGGAAAATTCAAATGTAGTTACGAGTGGAATCACGCTGCACAACGGCTATACACGCAATAATTATCGTTTCCGCCTTCTGGGCGAACATGCCGAAGCACATGTTGGCGGTTTGGCTATTTGCGATAAAAAGCAGCATGTTGATAACTACGTCTTTGTTGATCATGCGGTGCCTAATTGCCTTAGCAATGAACTATTTAAGAATGTGTTGGATGAACAGGCTACCGGGGCTTTTTGCGGTAGAATTCTTGTGGAGAAAGATGCGCAAAAAACTCTCGCTTATCAAACCAACCGAAATTTGTGCATTTCGCCCGATGCCCGCATCTATTCCAAACCTCAGTTGGAGATTTATGCCGACGATGTGAAGTGTTCGCACGGACTTACCACCGGACAATTAGATGAAGATGCACTTTTCTATCTTCGTGCTCGCGGAATCGATAAAGAAGAAGCCCGCTTGTTGCTAATGGTTGCTTTCACACGTGATGTGCTCGATTTAATCCGTATAGATTCCTTACAAGAGCGATTGGAACATCTGATTAACAAACGATTCCGTGGCGAATTGCTTCGTTGCGGAAATTGCAATGTGTGTAAATATTTCGATTAAATTATATGGACTTAACTCAAATTCGAAAAGACTTCCCGATTCTTTCCCGACAAGTACACGGGAAACCGTTGGTATATCTCGATAACGGCGCAACCACGCAAAAACCTAAATGCGTGATTGACAAAATAACAGAGATGTACACCACTACAAATGCCAACGTGCATCGTGGTGTCCATTTTCTAAGTCAGGCAGCAACCGACAAGCACGAAGCCTCTCGAAGAGTAGTCCAACAATTTATCAATGCCACTTCTGCCAATGAAATCGTTTTCACACGCGGAACTACCGAAGCTATCAACTTGATTGCATCCTCTTTTTGTCGCGAATTTTGTAAAGAAGCCGACGAAATTATTATTTCCGCTATGGAACATCATTCAAACATTGTTCCGTGGCAGTTGCAAGAATCGATTTCGGGAGTAAAATTGCGTGTTCTGCCAATTACCGATGAAGGCGAAATTGAGTTGGGGCAATTAGAAACAATGATTTCATCTCGCACAAAACTGATTTCGGTTACACACGTTTCTAATGTTTTGGGAACGATAAATCCAATTGAAAAAATCATCGAAATCGCTCATAGTTATAACATTCCCGTTCTGATTGATGCGGCTCAATCGGTGCAACACATTTCGATTGATGTTCAGAAATTGGATTGCGATTTCTTAGTTTTTTCATCGCATAAAGCCTATGGACCAACCGGAATGGGAGTTCTCTTTGGAAAAGAGAAATGGTTAGAAAAACTTCCGCCGTATCAGGGTGGTGGAGAGATGATTGCGAGTGTATCGTTCGAGAAAACCACTTTCGCCAACTTGCCTTTTAAGTTTGAAGCCGGAACACCCGATTATATCGGCTCATCCGCTTTGGCAACAGCCTTGAAATATATTTCCAATCTCGGGATGGATAATATTTTAAAGCACGAACACGAATTGCTCACTTATGCTACGGAGCGATTATCTGAAATCGATAATCTAAAAATATACGGAACGGCAAAAAACAAGAGTAGCGTAATTTCCTTTGTTGTGGACGGAGTTCATCCTTACGATATGGGTGTTTTGCTCGATATGCAAGGCATCGCCGTTCGCACCGGACACCATTGTGCCGAACCGCTTATGCGTCGTTTAGGCATAGAAAGCACTGTTCGCGCCTCATTTGCACTCTACAACACCAAAGATGAAGTGGATGTTTTGGCGAAGGGTGTTAAGAGAGTGGTTAAAATGTTTTAAAGTTAAAGATAAAGTAGTAGGATTAAAGTCAATATTTTTTTCATAATTTTACACCTGAATTCTAATGTTCAGGTTTTTTTATGACAGTAAAACTTGAATCGCACCTCACAAATGAGGACAATGTGTTGTTTCTTTTGATTAAAAAAAGAGACAAAGATGCTTTTACTGCCATTTATCGAAAATATCATTCTTACCTTTATGCGTTAGCATTCAAATATCTGAAAAATACAGAAATGGCAGAAGATGCCGTACAACAAGTTTTTGTAAAGTTTTGGGAAACGTCGGTAAAAATCGAGATCGAAGTAAATCTGAAAAATTACCTTTATACCATGATGAAAAATCACATCTTGAATCAGTTCAGGAATAATCGCGAATCTGTTTCCCTCAATTATGTCAATTCTCAAACTGCATCCGTTCAAGAAGAAAATTTTACCGAAAAAATGGAAGAACAGGAATTGCGCGAGCTATTATACAAGGGAATTGATAAACTTCCTCTCCAAAAACGCGAAGTTTGCCGCTTAAAATTAGAAGAAAAACTCAATAATCAGGAAATTGCAGACAGAATGAATATTTCCATTCACACTGTAAAGTCTCATTATCAAGAATCTGTGAAGATTCTTCGGGAATATTTTCAAAAAATAGACTAAATCACTCATCCTTTTTCCTCACTTGTGTGTCTATATTAAAAGTCAACTTTTATTTATGGACACATCCGATAAAAAAAATATTGAAAAAGTTGTTTCGGGCACTTCAACCAAAGAAGGTGCACGTGAAGTGGTCGATTGGTTCTCTTCATCCGTTGAAGGGCAGCAATATCTGTCGGACATGTTGGATAAAGATGCCTTTTTGCTTGAGCAAGAACTGAATACAGACTTTTTGCCCAACACAAATCAATCGGAAAGAATGTATCGGAATATCGAACGAAAGATTTTTAAAACATCAATTTTAAAAATTTTGCTACGTGTAGCTGCAATTCTTCTTCCATTAATTCTACTGACAGGAATTACATTGTATATTAATCGTCAGGTAGATTTATTCGGAACAAGCGAACTTGCTGAAGTGTATGTTCCAAAAGGTGAAAAAGCGCGGTTGTTTTTTCACGATGGAACTGAAGTTTTTCTGAATGCCGATTCAAAAATACGTTATCCGAAAAAGTTCGGATTGACCAAAAGAAAAATCTATTTAGAAGGTGAAGCCTATTTTAATGTTGCTTCAAATAAAAAACGACCGTTTATTGTAAATACGGGTGAAACATCGGTAAAAGTGTTGGGAACTTCTTTTAATGTAAACGCCTATAAAGATAACCGTGAAGTTCGCGTGGTGCTTGATAAAGGAGAGGTTCTCTTTGCAACAGAGCGGAATGAGTATAAACTAAATCCAGGACAAAAATTCATCTACGACAAAGAAAATAAACAACTCTTTGTTGCTAATCTATCTCAATCAGAAGATGAGTCTTTATGGAAATCAAATTATATCAGATTGAATGACACGCCACTTTCCGAAACTTTAAGCATCCTCAATCGTAAATTTGATGTTTCGTTTAAAGTTGTCGATACCAATGCGTTAAAATATTCATTTACGCTGCTAACCGAAGATAAACGGTTGGATTATATTTTAAATGAGTTGGAAAAAATTGCTCCTTTGAAATTTATTGAGAAAAATGACACCATTAATGTAAAAATGATGAACTAATTACAGAGTCAAAACATATTTTTAATAATTTAATTACACACAAACCATGGGAAGAATTCATTTCAAACGAAAAGTTATTGTTTTGGTTTCTCTTTTGTTCTTTAGCCTGAGTGTGAGTTCGGCACAAAAGATAAGCCTGAATTTTAACAAAAAAAATCTGAAAACGGTGCTCGAAAGTATTTCGCACCAAACCGGTTACTCTTTGGCATACAGTAAAGAAGTAATTAATTTGAATGACAAGGTGTCTATTAAGGCAAATCAGGTTGAACTGGAGATGGTGCTTGAGCGGTTATTAACGCCGCGTAATCTTAGCTATGAGATTATTGAAGACAAAATTTACATCTTGTACAAAGCTCCGGAGCGGAAAACTGAAATTGGTGGCACTAATGAAATCACACAGCAAAACCAACCTGTGGGACAGCAGATAAGCGGAATGGTTACCGATGAAAACGGTGTTCCTATTATCGGTGCAAATATTTCGGTAGTGGGCTCAACCATTGGAACGGTAACCGATATAGACGGGCATTATTCGTTGAATGTTCCGCGAGGTTCGGTATTACGATTTTCATATATTGGTTTCGTAAATCAGGAATTTACCATTACCAATCAAACCACTCTCAACGTACAGATGAGTGAGGATGTGGAGATGCTTCAAGAAGTTGTGGTTATTGGTTATGGTACACAAAGAATTACAAAAGTTTCGGGAGCAATTTCAACTATAAAATCGGAAGATATTGTAGCTCAAAAACCGGTTCGTGTGGAAGAAGCGTTACAAGGACGTGCATCGGGGATCAACGTTATACAAAACGGTTCGCCGGGTAGTAAACCAACTGTTCTTATTCGTGGAATACCTTCGTTTACCGGAACAGACCCCGTGGTCATTATAGATGGAGTTCCTCAGACTCTTAATGATTTTAATGCCTTAAACGCTGCCGACATTGCTTCTGTAAACGTTTTAAAAGATGCCGCATCCACCGCTATTTATGGTGTTAAAGGAGGTAACGGGGTAATTGTTGTAACCACAAAATCGGGAAGGAAAGATCAGAAACCGGTGATTACCGTGAATTCAAATTTTGGCTCACAACAAGTGATGAAGAAAATTGGTGTTTTGAACGCAACGGAATATGCGACAATTTTGAATGAGGGAAGTGTAGCTGCCGGAGGATCATTGATTTTTCCTGATATTTCTGTTGTTGGATTAGGCACTGACTGGCAAGATCAGATTTTTAAAACGGCACCTGCTTCCACAAATAACATCAGTGTAACGGGAGGAAGCGAAAACGTGCGATACTTCCTTTCGAGTGGTTATCTTACACAAGGCGGAATAGTGGGAGGAAAAGATAAATCAAGGTTCAACAGATTAAATGCTACTGCCAATTTCGATATTCAAATCGTTCCTAAACTGCTATTCACTCTAAACACAAGCTATGTTAATATTAAAAGTAAGGGTGTTCAGGAAAACTCTTTTAATTCTGTTATCGGTAGTGCGTTGAATTTTGATCCTACAGTTCCTATACTGAATCCGTTTTACCCTGAGATTATAGGCAAGTACGGATTTAGTAACCTATTGCTATCGGAAATCTTCAATCCGTTAACTAAACTGGATAATACTTACAATAAGGGCAACGGAAATAAATTATACGGAAAAGCTGAACTTCAATATGAAATTATCAAAAATTTAAAAGTTACTTCCCGTTTAGGATATGTGTACTATAATTATATAGGAAAAAGTTTCACTCCACTTGTTTTCTATGGTCCAAGAAATGTTGAGAATACAATGAACGCCGATGGAAGTACTGTTACGGGGAAACATAATTCAGTTGGAGAGTCGCATAGCAATACTTTTTCGTTCACACATGAAACATTTGCTAATTATGATTTTACGTTGAATGACCTTCATAATTTTGAAACAACATTGGGTTATTCAATGTCTAGATCGAAGTCGCAAGGTTTTGATGTTGCTAGACAAGATGTTCCTTTCAATTCATGGGAATTTGCCGATATTTCTTCTGCAACAGGCGTGAACTCCGCTACCAATACGAATGCTCAAACAGGTTCGAGTTGGCAGGGATTAACAAGAAGAAACCTCTCTTATTTCGGTCGTGTGAATTACGACTATAAAGATAAATATCTTGCCTCTTTCTCTCTTCGTCGCGATGGTTCAATTGCTTTTGGAAAAGATAATAAATTTGCAAATTTCTTTGCCGGATCTTTTGGATGGGTGGTTTCACAAGAAGATTTCTATAAAGCCCAGAGTTGGATGGATTTTCTGAAATTTAGGGTAAGTTATGGTTCTATCGGAAACGAGAATGTATCGCCTCAATATGTGGAAGTAGTTACCGGCGGTCCAAGTTATAACCAGACGGCTAATAGTAATGGATATACTTTTGGAGATTTGTTTGTTCCCGGATCAACTATCAATTCTTTCAGAAACGATATACTGAGATGGGAAAAGCAATTACAGTTCAATGCCGGATTTGACTTGCGTTTATTTTCTAAAGTCTCTTTTTCTGCCGATTATTTCGACAAACGGGTAGATGGTCTGTTATTCCGCGATGCTGCGCCTTTATATGCAGGAACTTCGATTCCCGTTGATGCAAATATCGGATCAACTAAAAGTCAGGGATTTGACCTTACACTTGGCTATAACGATGAATTTTTCGATGAATTACGTTTCTATGCAGACATAACTTTCACTACATCGAAAAATATTGTGACTGCAACCAATCGTGACGGTACTGCATTTATACCTGGAGGAAGTTTCTTTAATGGTCAGTCGCAAAGCGTTACCCGTTTTGAAAAAGGCTATACTCCCGGTTATTTTTACGGATTTAAGACCGAAGGTTTGTTCCAAAATTACGATGAAATAGCAAACAGCCCAAAACAGACAGGCGCTGTACCGGGTGATATTAAGTTTGCAGATTTGAACGATGACAATGTTATTAATGACCTCGACAAAACAAAAATCGGTGATCCGTTCCCAACATTCACCAGTGGTATCAATCTTGGAGCGGAATATAAAGGATTTGATTTTAATGTTTTCACTTATATTTCCTACGGAAATGATATTTACAGAGCTTACGAAAGAAATGCACAATATTCCAACAAATTCAGAAATATTTTGAATCGTTGGACAGGTGAAGGAACTACAAATGATGCGCGATTCCCACGCTATTCGTTTTCCGATGCAAACAGCAATATAAGGGTATCTGACCGATATGTTGAAGATGGTTCTTTTGTGAAAATAAAAAATATAGTGTTGGGTTATACACTGCCGAAACAGTGGACGCAGAATTTTATGGTTTCGAGTTTAAGAATATACGGACAAGTGAAAAATCCGTTAACATTGACTCGTTATACAGGCTACGATCCGGAAATTCCGGGTGGTATTTTGGATACAGGTGTTGACAGGGGAAGTTATCCTCAGGCAAGAACATTCTCAGTAGGAGTTGATATTAGATTTTAAAAATGTACAATTATGAAAGATATATTTAAAATAGCAGTTTTTGTATTATTCATAGCGTTGATACAAGGATGTCAGGATTGGGTTGATTTTGATCCAAAAGATGAATACAAAATAACGGATGCTGATTATTTACGCTCCGAATCCGATTATCGGACAATGGTTGTCAGTACATATAGCCCTTTGCAATGGCTCAATCAAGTTGTTGTAATTGGAGATATAGCGAGTGACAATGCTGTTTCCGGTGGTGAAAATGCATCGGACGTTTTAAATCTCCAACAAATTGATGATTATACCGTAACTACCAATAACGGAGCTTTGGAAGAAATTTGGAAAGTATCTTATGAGGGAATTAACCGTGTGAACTACTTGACTTCTCACAAAGATAAAAATCCGGCAGGAGTAGAAGTTAAATTTGCAGGAAAAGAGGCACTTTACGGCGAAGTCTATTTCAACAGAGCATATTACTATTTTACACTTGTAAAATTCTTTGGAAACGTAGTCTTATTTACCGACAAAAAATTAGGCGTTGCCGATTTTGGAACCCTTAAACAAGTTCCCAAAACCGAAGTGTATGCACAGATTGAAAAAGATTTGAAAGATGCAATTGCCGTCTTACCCACATCGAATCCCGAAAAAGGAAGAATCACAAAATATGCTGCTGAAGCATTATTGGCTAAGGTGCTGATTTATCAGGAAAAGTTTAACGAAGCTATTCCGTATCTGGAAGATGTGATTGCAGGACCGTTCTCATTAGTCCCAAAATTTGGTGATATTTTTCTCTATGAGGGAGAAAACGGACCGGAATCGGTTTTCGAAATTCAGTATTCTAACAAAACACCGTATTACAATTGGGGAGGTTACAATCGTGGACAAGGTAATTATGCCGTTCAGCAGTGTGGTGTTAGGGGACTTTCGGGAACAGCCGATATGCCTTATGCTCCGGGTTGGAGTACAAATTTACCAACTCAGGAATTGGCAGATGCATACGAAGCAGGAGATCAACGCAAAGAGGAAACCTGTTTCGATGTTGAGGCTTATAAAAACGCTAATCCTCAATTCAACATTTCGTATCAGGTAGCTCCTTACAAAAATACCGGTTTATATAACAAAAAATATTTGCCGAGAAAAGGACAAACCAGCGGACAAATTGAATTGAATTATGAAAATAATCAACGGATTATCCGTCTTTCTGAAGTACTTTTGTTAGCCGCTGAAGCTTACAATCGCTCTACTTCTCCGAACGATGCCAAAGCGCAGGATTATCTGAACAGAGTACGTCGTCGTGCCTTTGGAAACAACTCCCACGATATTGCACTCACGGGTTCGGCGCTAAAAAATGCCATCTGGCGGGAAAGAAGACTCGAACTGGCAATGGAAGGTGACCGTTTCTTCGATTTGGTAAGAACTGGACAAGCAGCAACCGTTATAACCGGTTTTGTTGCAGGAAAAAACGAAATTTTTCCGATTCCTCAAAAGGAAATAGAAATTTCCGGATTAATCCAAAATCCTAACTGGTAATTAAATATGATGATAATGAAAACAATACAAAAAATATTTATCGGATTAGCGGCAGTTTTGCTGCTTACCCGTTGCACAACCGAAAGTTATGAAGACCTTTCGTTTTTGAAAAGTGTCACTCAACCGGGTAATATAACGGCATTTTTCGACATTACGAATGATAATTCCGGAAATGTTACCATTACTCCCGGTGGTGAGGGAGCAGGCTCCTACGATATTTATTTCGGCGATGCAACTGCTGAGCCTACAAACGTTAAGCCAGGCGGAAACATTACTCATAAATACGCCGAAGGTGACTACACTGTGAAAGTAGTAGCTAAAGGTGTGGACGGAAAGTCTGCTGAAGCTACTTTCCCATTGAAGATGACATATCGTGCACCTGAAAATTTAGAAGTAAGTATAAGTAAGAAAATTCATACGATAAACGTATCGGCAAAAGCAAGTTATGCAGCATCTTTTCTCGTTTTTTTCGGCGATAAGGTAAACGAACAAGGTACGCCAATGGCTGTTGGGGAAACATTAACTTACGAATATGCAAAAGCCGGAACTTATAGTGTGAAAGTGGTTGCGTTGAGCGGTGGAGCTGCTACAACAGAGAAAATAACGGGAGTAGTTATTACGGATCCATTCGGATTCCCAATTGATTTTGAAAACCCGAGTGTAAATTATTTCTTTGGAACCTTCGGTGGCGCATCGTTTCAGTCAGCAGTCGCAAACCCTGCACCGGGAGGAATCAACACAAGCGCTAAAGTTGGAAAGTACATCAAAAATTCAGGAGCTCAGGTATGGAGCGGTACATACAGCCCAATGGATATTCCGATAGATTTCTCACTAGGCAACAAAATAAAAATGATGGTATATGCCGATCCTGCCTTGGTAGGTAAAAAGATCAATGTTGAATTGGAATATGCGGTTGGCGGAACACCTGCAAATGGAGTAGCTGTGCTTAAAGAACCCATTACTGTGGGAAATACATGGCATGAACTGACATTTGATTTCAGTGCGAATACCGGCATTCCGGCAACTTCTAAATTCACGCAACTTGTACTTCGTTTCGACAATGTACAGGTTGGAGCAGGCGAAGTATTTTATATCGATAATATTCGAATCACCTTTTAATCTTCTAGAAAATGAAATCATATAAATTATTTACAACAATAATATTATCTGTAATTCTGTTGTTTTCAGGATGTACGGAAGAAAAGTATACCTTAGGCGATTTGAAATCTCCGACCGGCATAGCAGTTGATGCTGTTGTAAAAGGGCAATCTACCGAAAACCCAAATGGAGACGGCTCCGGTGTAGTTAATTTTACGTTCACGGGAAATAATGTTATTTCCTATAAAGTGGATTTTGGTGATGGATCTGCGCCAAGTATTGTACCAAACGTCTTCTCAAAGACATTCAGCAAAGTAGGTACTAAAACATATCGAATTACTGTTACAGCAATTGGAACAGGCGGAATTACTTCAACCGTTTCGGAAGATGTTACGGTTTATTATGCCTATCAGGTAACTCCTGATATCGTAACGAAACTTACAGGTGATAGCCCTGAAGGGAAAAAATGGGTTGTGGATAAGGATGCTTATGGACACATGGGAAATGGTCCCGGCCCGGATAGACCCGATGGCATTGCTGAAACATTCACACCTATTTGGTGGCAGGCAGAGCCGAATTCCAAAACATCGAGCGGTATGTATAATGATGTGTATGTGTTTACAAATACTAAAAAATTCACTCATATTACCGGAGGAGATTTGTATGGATATAAAGATATGTTTGCAAGAGACTTTGATCCTGCAACTCCCGGTTCGGTAATTTGGGAGCGGGAATGGAAACTAACCTATCCTGATTATACAGAAGGATTCGACTACAACGGTGACCCTGCTACTGACACACAACCCGAAAGAGTGTACATCGTGTTTGATCGGTTAGGATTCTTAGGATTCTTCGGTGGTTCGCACAAGTATATGATTCTTGAATTAACAGATACCTACATGTACGTTAGGTGTACAATTCCGGGAACCAACAATGCGGCGTGGTATATTAAATTAAAGGCATTGTAATTTAATCAGAAAGAGCAGCTCCTCAACGAACTGCTCTTTCTCACTTTTTTATTATGAGAAAATATTTAATTATAATTGTAACATTCGTTCTAACGGCTTGTGACGGGAGTAATGGACAAGACAAGGTGAATGACATAACGTGGGAGATAATTCCAAATACACTCTCTTTTTCAGGAAGTACGGGAACAAAAAAAATATCGGTGAAATCCAATGGGGATTGGACCGCTAAAGCAGATCAATCATGGTGTAGCGCAACTCCAAGCCATTCCTATAAAGGGACCATAGATGTTAATATTACTGTTACACAAAATCCTACAGAAACTCCTCGAAGTTGTACACTTACATTTTCCTCCGGCTCAAGCTCACATAAATATACGGTAGCACAAGCCGCTGGAGATAAAATAAGTAATTATGTTCCTGCAGGATATACCCTCAAATTTCAGGATGAGTTTAACGATGGCCGAATTGCAGGAGGTAAAACACCATTACCTAATGCCGACAAATGGTATTTCGAAACAGGTAATCATGGTTGGGGAAATAATGAAATCCAAAACTACATTTCGGGTTTTCGAGGAACGGATACATGCGCCGTTATTTCAGATGGAACGTTGAAAATTATTGCGAAAAAAGTCGGACCGGAAGTGTTGTCTATCCGTATGAATACAAAGGAAAGCTGGCAATACGGTTATTTCGAAGCGCGACTTCGAATGCCGTCAGGCAAAGGTACGTGGCCTGCGTTTTGGATGATGCCTAAAGACATGTCGTTCGGATGGCCTACGTGCGGTGAAATTGATATTATGGAGTACGTTGGTTACGACCCAAATATCGTACATTCAACGGTGCATACGAAGGCTTATAATCATATGATCGGAACACAAAAAGGGAAATCGACCACAGTTGCCAATGCTGAGACAGAGTTTCATATTTATGCAGTAGAATGGACAGCTGATTATATACGTGGATTTGTAGATGGGAAGCAATATTTTGAGTTTTTGAACGATAAACAGAACAACGTCGAAACTTGGCCATTTAATAAACCGTTTTATTTAAAGCTTAACCTCGCGTGGGGTGGAAACTGGGGTGGCGCACAAGGTGTTGATGAGACTAAACTTCCGGCTACTTACGAGATAGATTATGTAAGAGTTTATCAAAAATAAAAAACATGAAAAAACTATTACTCATCACATTATCTTTTTTGTCTCTTTCGGTTTATGGGCAACAGGCGAAAACAACACCTGAAATAGAGAGAAAAATAGATGATATTATGGCTAAAATGTCTCTCGAAGAGAAAGTGGGGCAAATGGCACAATATACAGTTGATTTAATCGGTAAAGGTGGTAACGCTTTCTTCAGCAAAGAGCCGTTCGAAATTGATCCGGCAATGCTTGATACCGTTATCGGGCAGTATAAGGTCGGTTCTATCCTTAACGTAAGCAATAATCGAGCACGTACCACTGAAGTGTGGGAGAAAATCATCCGTATTATTCAGGAAAGAGCGCTTAAAGAAACCGGAATTCCTGTGCTTTACGGTATCGACTCTAACCACGGAACTACATATACCGCAGGCGGAACGTTTTTTCCGCAAGAAATCGGCATGGCTGCCACGTTTAACACGACATTGATGGAACAAGGTTCGCAAGTTTCAGCCTATGAAACACGTGCGAGTAACATTCCGTGGACTTTTAGTCCAACAATGGACCTCGGTCGCGATGCCCGATGGCCGCGTCAATGGGAAAGTTTCGGCGAAGATGCGTACCTGAATGCCCGTATGGCGGTAGCGTCAGTAATAGGATTTCAGGGAGTAAATCCGAATAGTGTCGGCGAAAAGCGAATAGCTGCTTGCATTAAACACTACATGGGTTATGGAGTTCCCGTTTCGGGAAAAGATCGCACACCGGCGGTGATTTCCGAAATCGATTTGCGCGAAAAGCATTTCGAACCGTTCCGCGCATCCATTGTTGAGGGTGGTGCGCTTTCGTTGATGGCTAATTCCGGCATTATCAACGGAGTTTCTACGCACGCCGATTACCGATTATTGACCGAATGGATAAAAGAAGACCTAAATTTCGACGGTGTTATTGTTACCGATTGGGCAGATATACAAAATTTACTGAGTCGCGACCGCCTTACACAAGATTACAAAGGTGCGGTGAAAATGGCTATTAATGCCGGCATCGATTTGGTGATGGAGCCGTACAACCTGAAATTCTGTCCCACCTTGGTGGAATTAGTAAAAGAAGGTGAAGTTCCAATGAGTCGCATAGACGATGCAGTTCGTCGTGTGCTACGCTTAAAATTTCGTTTGGGATTGTTCGAAAAACCGTATTGGTCACGCAACGAATATCCGCAATTTGGAAGCACAGAGCATGCTGCTATTGCTAAAGCAGCTGCCGATGAATCTATTACGTTACTCAAAAATCAAGATAACACTCTTCCGATTAAAAAAGGTGCTAAAATTTTGGTAAGCGGTCCAAACGCAAACTCAATGCGTACGCTT
Organism: Bacteroidetes bacterium ADurb.BinA174; assembly: GCA_002069095.1. Lineage (GTDB taxonomy): Bacteria > Bacteroidota > Bacteroidia > Bacteroidales > Dysgonomonadaceae > Petrimonas. Next base: position 16,088 of record MVZJ01000009.1, read on the forward strand.
AACGGCGGATGGAGCTACTCGTGGCAGGGTGAGAAGGTAGAAGATTTCGCGCAGGAGTATAACACTATTTTCGAAGCACTACAAAACGAGTTTGGCGCAGCTAATGTGAAATATGAGCCCGGCGTTACGTATAAAATGGATGGAGCGTATTTCGAAGAGAATGCTCCCGAAATTGGTAAGGCGGTAGCTGCTGCAGCGGATGTTGATTATGTTGTGTTGTGTATCGGTGAAAATTCATACTGCGAAACGCCCGGAAACTTGAACGAGTTATCGCTCTCCCAAAATCAACTTGAATTGGCGAAAGCGCTTTACAAAACGGGGAAACCGGTAATTTTAGTATTGAATGAAGGTCGCCCTCGATTAATCCGAACAATAGAACCTGAAGCAAAAGCTGTAATTCAGATATATTTGCCCGGCAACTATGGTGGTGATGCGTTGGCCGATGTATTGAGCGGCGATATGAATCCGAGTGGAAGGTTGCCTTACACATATCCGAAGTTCGAACAGGGATTGATTACCTACGACCATAAACCTGGTCAAAATATCGATGGTAAGATGGAAGGCGCTTACGATTACGGAGCGCAAACATCGGTGCAATACCCGTTTGGTTTTGGGTTAAGCTATACCACTTTCGATTATTCGAATCTGAAAGTGGATAAGAAATCGTTCGCCGCAGGCGATGTTATAACTATCTCGGTGGATGTGAAAAACACCGGAAACGTTGCCGGAAAAGAAGCGGTAATGCTTTTCAGCAGCGATTTAATCGCTTCATTATCGCCCGATGTGCGTCGTTTGCGTGCCTTCGAGAAAATATCGTTGCAACCTGGAGAAATGACAACCGTGACCTTGGAGTTGCTTGCCGATGACCTCGCTTTTGTGAATGAAAACGGAAAGTGGACGTTAGAAGAAGGCGACTTCAAACTACAAGTGGGTGATAAAATTGAAACAATACGCTGTGTGCAAACAAAAATTTGGGATACACTGAATAAATAAAGATTTCGGGAACTTCGATTTCCGAATCGAAATATAGCAATAAAGCGAGTTGGAACTCGTAGAAAAATTTAAAGTTTTCGTATTAATTTATTTGCTATCTTTGAAAAACAGGAATTGAATTCCTGTTTTTATTTATTTTTAAACACCTAATTTATATTTATGGCATACTCTATTTTCGCATGAAAATGCATAGTGAAAATCCCACGAAAACGGTGGCTAACCTGCATTATTCACGCTTTAGCTTTATGCGAATGCAGAGTGCTAACCTCGTTACGGTATAATGAACTATTTCAAGAGGTTAGTAATACAGCAAATGCGTGAAGATAAAAGCGAGCAATCCCAAAAACGAGTGTCAAGTTTAAAAACCACTTATTTACAAGAATTTACATAACACAATATATGTCATTTTATAATTGGCACGACACAAGGAAGATTGTAAAGATTTTACTCATGAACAATCAACTGATAATCAAGAACGCTTTTTATTGCGATAATAATGCAGGTTAATTCGCTTCCGGTTCTATCCAGTCGCCATGGTCTTTTATCAATTGAATGAGATGTTCCACCGCTTCCTCCTGCGGAATATTCTTCTCAATCAATTCTTTTTTTCTGTAAAGCGATATTTTTCCGTGTTCGGCGCCTACGTAACCATAATCGGCGTCGGCCATTTCACCCGGTCCATTCACGATACAGCCCATCACCCCTATTTTTAGGTGTTTAAGGTGCGAAAAATGTTTTTTCACCAACGCCACCGTAGTTTTTAGATCGAACAACGTACGCCCGCAACTGGGACAAGAAATAAACTCCGTTTTGCTCGTGCGTACACGAGCAGCCTGAAGAATGCCAAAGGCATAGGAGTCAAGTTCAGCAATATTTATCTTCCCCGAATTACTTATCATAATTCCGTTTCCAAAACCATCTAACAGCACGGTTCCAAAGTCAACCCCGCCTTTGAGTTGAATATCTTCGGCAAAGTCTTCGAAATAATAACGTTGAAGAATTACTGGAATTTCACAACCCTCGTTCAGCAATTTGTGGAAAAACGCTCGTTGCTCGCCCACCCCATTCACGTGATCGGTTTTAAGAATAATCACTACTTTTTGAACGGTTTTTAGTGTTCTCAAAACTTTATCAGTAAGTTGTGGATAAGAAAGTTGCAAAAATTTTACCGTAGCCTGACAATTTTTAATGTCCGAAATATTTTCTGCTGTAAACAGCGGGAAATTATTGATTTTGTTTTCCCAATTCTCAAAATTCACGATCAATTTCATCCCTTTCGGAAAATTTGCCAGAACTTGATCGCCCACATAAATAAAATCAGGAATAAAGTGAGGATTAATCGACATATCTGCTATCTTACTCCGGTCGGAAATAACTACCGGAACAAAATCTCCGCCGATATTTCTCACAGCGTAAGTTTCTCTTTTATCAGTAGAAAATGGAGACCAATCGGAATAGATTGTTGCATTAATAGGCGCATGGCCTTTTCTTTTTGATACGTAATCCACAATTTTTCGCGCTACAGGAACCTCAATCTCAGGGTCTTCGCTCAACGATACACGAACGGTATCCCCCAAACCATCAGACAGCAACGCTCCGATACCTACAGCCGATTTCATACGCCCATCTTCGCCGTCGCCGGCTTCGGTAACGCCCAAATGCAACGGGAAGTGAATATTTTCCTTATCCATCTTATCCACCAGCAAACGAACAGCTTTGGTCATCAGTAATGTGTTGGACGCTTTCATTGATATGACAATATCCGTAAAACCTTCATCCATAGCAATACGCAGGTATTCCATACACGATTCCACCATACCTTCGGGGGTATCGCCGTAACGGGTCATAATTCTGTTGGAAAGTGATCCGTGGTTTACGCCTATTCGCACTGCCGTGCCATGCTCTTTACAAATCTGAAGAAACGGAATCACCTTGGAACGAACCTTCTCCAATTCCTCTGAATACATCTCTTCTGCATATTCTACAGCAGCAAAAGTTTTTTGTTTATCAACAAAGTTTCCGGGGTTGATGCGCACTTTTTCAGCGATAGTAGCCGCAACGTGTGCTGCCCGAGGATTAAAATGAATATCGGCAGACAACGGCGTCGCATATCCTTTATCTCTTAACTGCTGATGAATTTCACGTAAATTATTCGCTTCGCGGACACCTTGCGTAGTCAAACGAATTAAATCGGCACCCGCGGCAATAATTCTCTCGCATTGGGCAACACTGCCTTCAGTGTCGAGCGTGTTGGTGTTGGTCATTGTTTGGACAACAATCGGATAGTTACCGCCCATGTTGATATTTCCTATATGCACATCGACAGTTGGACGACGGTTATAATTAAAATAATCCATTATAATAACTTGTTTTTATGCGAGAAATAAACAACCGAATAAAATAAATGTTTAAAAAATCACACTTCCCGATAAACATCGCCAAATGGCACACGATATCGTTCGCCCCAAATTCCTTCGGGTAAACGAACTCCACACGATATGATCATATTGATTTCAGCACCGTGCGGCAAACGTAGCGCTTTTTTGGCAAGCCGGCTATCCAATCCTTCCATCGGACAGGTATCGAAGCCTTCGTTTGCCATGGCGAGCATAAATGTCTGAGCGGCTAAGCCGCAGGTTTTATGCACCACAACACGCACATCATTTTCCGTAACCTTGCGCGTGATCGGCCGGAAAAGTCCGATAAAAAACGATAAAAGTTTACGGAACAAACCTAATAATCCGAAAAATCGGCCATAAAAGAACGGCATAAGGTATCCATAATACAATTTCCGGTTTTTTATGCGGTTTGCCTGTCTTTCGGGCGGACTGTTTCGTTCTATATTTCCGATTTCGAAATCCAAAATGCTTCGAGCTCTTTTGCGAAACAAGTCTCGTCGAGTTACGAAAACAACCATTTGCTTTGCAGTTCTCGCAGCCGATTGATTTAAACAGGCTTTGGTAAGTTCCTGTAATATTTCGGGCGATGTTATATGATAAAACTCCCACAATTGCATGTTACTGCTTGCGGGAGCAAGTGTGGCCAGTTCAATACAGCGTTTTACCTTTTCGGCATCGATTTCTTTGTCAGGATCATATTTCCGCACAGAACGACGATATCGAACAATTTCTTCAAAAGTCATATTAAAAGTTTAGGGTTTGGGGGTTGATGTTCTGTAAATTCTCCGCATTCTCGCTAAAGCTCATTTGAGCGGTAGTATCTCAATCCAATACCCGTCAGGGTCAATAATGAAATACAATCCCATGGATTCATTTTCGTAGCAAACGCAGCCCATTTCTTTGTGAAAAGCACGAGTTTGGCCGTAATCGTTGGCTACACGCATACACAAATGCTGTTCGTTGTCACCCATGTTGTAAGGCCTGTCCCAATCGCGTAGCCATGTCAATTCGAGTGTAAAACCGGTTTCGCCATCACCTAAATAAACAAGGATAAACAAGCCATCCGACGCCTCTTTTCTTCTCACTTCTTTTAATCCCAACGCTTTGTTGTAGAATTCGATACTTTTTTGAAGATCAAAAACATTGATGTTGTAATGATCAAATCTGCTTATTATTTCCATATGTTTTTAGATTGTTAGACTATTAAATTTTTATACTAATAAACATTCGGCATCTAATAGCGGAGCGGTTTATAACTCAAATGATTGCCCTTTCTTATGCACATTCAAATACTTGGTATTTTGTAACTTGGCGTAGCGACTAAAAGCATTGGCTTTTTCGTAGTTTTCGCCAAAATGCATCGGCAAAAAATAATCAGTAGATATTCTGTTTACAAATTGTTCCGCACCGCGCATGTAATCTTTTCCCAATCGCGGATCGATGGGAACCATCGCTAAATAAAGCTGATCCACGTTTTCTGCCAACAATTCCAGTTGACAAAGATAACTGTTTTCATACCCGGCGGCTTCGAGTTTTGAAACTTCTTCGTTCCAATGCCAATTGTTTAGATCTCCAGCATGAAAAAAACGCTGTCCTGAAACATTTACCAAAAACGATCCTCCTGCATCCGTTGACCCGAATGCCTTTACTTTTAACCGGCTGTCTTCATAAACCTGAAGCTTATCGAGAAAAACAATATTCCGATAAACTGACGTTTCGCGTTTTTCCATCACTTCTTTCGAAAAAATATACTTCGTATTCGACTTCTTCGCTCCCCATTTCAAGATTTCAGGATTAAAATGATCGGAGTGCGAATGTGTGCAGAAGACGTATAAATCATCTGATTTTTGGAGCAGATAATCGTTAATCCAAAAACGCCCGTCACCTCTTTTCTCGTCTTTGTAAAAATCAAAAATAAGTGAAAAACCATCAAATTCCAGCAGGTAACAACTGTGAAAAATATAGGTAACTGTCATAACTTACATTTAACTATTAAGTCCACTCAGAAAACCCTTAAACCTGATTTTAACTGTTTACAACACACTGAAAATCAGTGGGAGATTCATCATATTTTGAACAAAAAAGACTTTTCGGAATAGACTCACTATTCATTATAACAAATATCAGGGATTTTGTTCATTTTTATGTCTATAAAATTTGATAAAAAACCGTGAAAAGCATATCTGTGCATCAGAATAACTATTTTTTATGAAACTAAGAAATTGTTTTGAGTTTTTAAGAATTATGTTTTATTTAATAAATATCCGCATAAATGCCTAACTCAATTTATAACCACATAGATACATAATTTTTTGATTAAGATTTGATAAACAAAGGCATATTAGCCGCAGTAGCTTTACTACTGCTATGTAAAATTTTTTCCGAACAAAACATTTTAAACTCGAAACTCAATACTTAGAACCCTTGACTTGACACTATGTATCTATATGGTTTTGAAAAAAATACTTTGCCTTTGGCTATCAATGCAAGATAATTGTGGGAAATATACGGTCATTCATTTTTTGTTTCTATTTTTTATGCTGTTTTCTGTCTTTTCGCGTTTACAACCTGAAAACATCCGAAAGCGAGAAAATATTGAGGAATTTATCATCAACCGATTATTTTTCGTTTGTTTATTCATCAACATAAACAAGAATTCAATTTAATTTGTCCTTATCAATGTTTTATTACAATTAAAATTCATTTAAAAAGTTATGAAAAAGTATTTAGCAGAAATGATCGGCACCATGGTACTGGTATTAATGGGTTGCGGAGCAGCCGTATTTGCAGGAGCGGAACAACCTTTCGCTTCGGTTGGAACATTAGGCGTTGCCTTTGCTTTTGGTCTTTCGGTTGTAGCTATGGCTTATGCAATCGGAAGTATTTCGGGATGTCATATTAATCCAGCCATCACATTAGGCGCTTTTTTGGCGGGAAGAATAAACGGAAAAGATGCCGGAATGTATATGATTTTTCAGGTAATCGGCGCCATTCTGGGTTCTTCCATCCTTTGGTTTCTGGCAAAAGATTCCGGTTCAACCACTACATTCACAGGCGCTAACGGTTTTGCCGACGGACAATTGGGTGTAGCTTTCGTTGCCGAAACCGTATTTACCTTTATTTTTGTTTTGGTTGTATTGGGTGTTACCGCTAAAAACGGACTAAACAAATTTGCCGGTCTGGCTATCGGTCTTGCACTGGTACTGGTACACATCGTTTGTATTCCTATCACTGGAACTTCAGTAAACCCGGCTCGTAGTATTGGCCCGGCTCTTTTTCAGGGCGTCGCAGCTCTTACTCAACTTTGGGTATTCATCGTAGCTCCATTCCTTGGTGCAGCCATTGCAGCTATCGTTTGGAAAGGGATTACCGTCGAAAACGATAAATAAACCGCTATACCTATCGAAAAAAGAGCGTTCAATACGGTTTGGACGCTCTTTTTTTTAGCTTAGATTAATTACCATGATATCTGACTGAGGCACGTATCACATTTTTCTTAAAACCGACTTTTAGGGATATGAAATAAAATAACTCAGTTAAGTTTAAAAATTTTCAAATACCTCTGAAAAGCATGGCCCCTCGTACTTGTTCGCTAGGTTTGACGAGAATTGAAGTCGAAATCTCTGAATTGTCTAACTTTGAATACTTTTTTTTAAAATACATATCATAGAACACGCTAATTACAATTAGAACTGTAATGGCCTTGATTTTTATCGGTTGGCGTATGAATTTTAGTTTTTTTTGTGTAAGTTTGTACGAAGATAATAGAAACCACATACCAATAAATACAGAAAAATGAGATATAACGATTTAGGTATCGATTTTAAATACTTGTTAGTCAACGAAAAAGACAAAACATTTGGTTTGACAGTAAATACTGTTGGTTTTCAACCTATTGCACCAAACACGTTGTACCCTTCCACTGACCATCCCAAAAGTTATTATTTCAACCCCAAAAAAGGCAGAGTTCTATCAGAGTATCAATTTGTTTATATCTGTAAGGGGAAAGGAGTTTTTTCTTCTTCAACAGCAAAAAAAACACCTGTCAAAAAAGGGCAAGTAATAATTCTTTTTCCGGGACAATGGCACTCCTATCAACCGTTGAAAGAAATCGGATGGAATGAATATTACATCGGTTTCGAAGGAAGTTTTATTGATACAATAATCAATAACAGTTTTATATCTCAACAGAATCAAGTTTTGGATGTGGGCACGAACGAAGAACTCGTTAATCTGTTTTTAACTGCTATCAGAGTTGCCAAAGAAGATAAAAAATCGGCACAACAGTATCTAGCCGGAATAGTTTTTCACATTTTAGGAATGATTTTGTCGCTTTCGCAAAACAAAAGTTACGATAAACGTGAATCGACACAAGTAATCGAGCGGGCAAAAATCATTATGAGAGAAAATATTCACAAAGACATTGATGTGAAAGAGATTGCAGCAAAATTAGGCAAAAGTTATTCATGGTTTAGAAAATTCTTCAAAGAATATACGGGTTATGCGCCAGCGCAATATTTTCAAGAGTTGAAATTGCGAAGAGCAAAAAAGTTATTGACAGAAACCAACTTACCTATTAAAGAAATTGCTTACGAACTGAATTTCAGTTCTATTGAGTATTTCTTGTCATTTTTTAAGCAACGAGTTAATATTACTCCTTCGGAGTACCGTAAAGTAAATGGTAATGGATAACCTATAAATTAGAAAAGGCGGTGCGTGCACCGCCTTTTCTACAAAATCAGTCAATTATTTCAAATCCCGTATAAGGTACTAACGCTTTCGGAATTTTAATCCCTTCGGGAGTTTGGTTGTTTTCGAGCAACGCCGCCACGATACGCGGCAGAGCCAGCGCACTTCCGTTGAGTGTGTGACAAAGTTGCATTTTACGGTTTTCGTCACGATAACGGCACTTCAACCGGTTAGCCTGAAAACTCTCGAAATTCGATACCGAGCTAACTTCCAGCCATCTCTGCTGCGCAGCAGAATATACTTCGAAATCGAACGTTAGCGCCGATGTAAAGCTCATATCGCCACCACAAAGGCGAAGAATCCGCCATGGAAGTTCCAGTTTTTCCACTAACGTTTGCACGTAACGCACCATTTCATCCAATCGTTGATACGAATTTTCAGGTTCATCAATACACACGATCTCCACTTTATCAAACTGGTGCAGACGATTCAATCCACGCACATCTTTTCCGTAGGAACCCGCTTCGCGGCGGAAACAAGCGGAGTAAGCCGTATTTTTTACGGGCAAGTCTTTTTCTTCCAGAATTACGTCGCGATAGAGGTTGGTAACGGGCACTTCGGCAGTGGGAATCAGGTACAAATCGTCTAATCCCACGTGATACATTTGTCCTTCTTTATCG